>CAYGUN010000034.1:0-6667 GCA_964353025.1 uncultured Bacteriovoracaceae bacterium | reverse complement strand
GGAAGACCTGGCAATTTAATTGATTACTTAATGGATAAGCATGGAAGTCAATTTGAAGTACAAGACATTTTAAATGCAGTACTTGAGGGACTTAGTGATATTTGGCCAGGTAGACTAAGCTCAGGCAAATTGAACCTAGGTGATATGTGGTTATATCAATCATTTGGAAATCAAGATGATTTTAAAAATTTAGTACCCTTTCATAAATTATCACAATGGCTAACTTATTCTTTAGTGGCCCCTATTGAAGAAGCAGGAGTCGAGGTAGCGGGAGCTCATAAATTGACAGGGTTAGCTGAGTATCGAAATGGTGGCTTATTTATTGATAAGGGCTTGATCACTTTGAGAGATAAATCTCTTTATGAAAAAAAACATAAACCAGAGAGTGAGCTTATTATTGAATGGCGAGCGTTAACTGTATGCTTGCTTGATTTAGTAGGGGACATGGTTTGTAAAAAACTTAATAAAACCAAAGAAGAGTTTCCTTTGGCCAAAGTATTAGAAGGTGGTACTTGGCATGCCGGAAGAAGAGCGGCTAAAGAATTAAGAGCTGATGGTGGGCCACCATTGCAACTTGATAGTGATGGAACAGTATTTTAGGAGAAATATATATGAGTAAAAAGTTTTTTAAGATTGATCACCCGGTTCTCCAGCATAAGCTTAGTTTTGTAAGAGATAAGGGAACTGATTCATCTCATTTTCGAAACCTTATTCATGAGATAAGTGGGCTTCTTGCTTATGAAGCAACAAAGGATCTTGAATTAACAGATGTAAAGATAGAGACACCTTTAGCGAAGACTACAGTTAAGAGAATAAAGGAAAGACCTATATGCGTCTCTATTCTAAGAGCAGGAAGTGCAATGATGGAAGGTTTGATTACAATGCTTCCTTTTGCATCAGTAGGGCATATTGGAATTTATCGAGATAAATTTATTAAAAATACGGTTGAGTATTATTTTAAACTTCCAGAGAACCCAAAAGGGAAAACAATTTTGCTAACCGACCCAATGCTTGCAACTGGAGACACTATGATTGCAAGTCTCGATAGACTTAAGCAATATGAAGTGGGAAAGATTAAAGTTCTCTGTGTTTTAGTTTCTAAAGCTGGCCTTGAAAAAGTTCATCACTTTCACCCTGATGTAGATATTTATGCTCTTGATATGCAAGATGAATTAAATGAAAAAGGTTATCTTATTCCTGGTATTGGTGATGTGGGAGACAGACTTTTTAGAACAAAGGATTTTTAATGACTCCTTTTATTGTCTGTGTTTCAGGTGGAAGTGGATCGGGTAAAACAACTTTTGCAAAAAGAATTCAGCAATATTTCAGTGAGAATGTTTGCCAAATTTTGGCCCAAGATAATTATTATCGTGATCAAAGTGCTAAATTTGATCATGATGGTGGCAGTGTGAATTTTGATCACCCGGATGCCTTAGAGTTTTCTTTAATGGGAGAGCATTTGATTGAATTAAAAAAATCAAATCCGGTAGAAGTTCCTATTTATGATTTTGCAACTCATACAAGACAAAAAGAAACAATTCATTTTAAACCATCACCACTTATTTTAGTGGATGGTATCTTGGTACTGTCTCAACCTATCATTTGTGATAATTGTGATCTGAATATTTTCATTTCATGCGCTGAGAAATTAAGATATGAAAGAAGGTTAAACCGAGATGTAAAAGAGCGAGGTCGAACTCCTGATGGAGTTAAGGCCCAATTTGATAATCAAGTAAAGCCCATGCATGATGAGTTTGTTGAATCATCAAAGAAGTATGCTCAAATTATAGTAAGTGAGTCTGATTTTGATAAAAAGCTTGAAGAAGTATGTGAGCTTTTAAAAAGTAAAATATAAAACTAATACTAAGATATTTTGGAGACTTTATGAATGAAAAGCTGATGAAAGAGGCCATTGCTATCAGTCAAGAAAAAATGTTAGCAGGTGAAGGCGGTCCTTTCGGTGCTATTATTGAAAAAGATGGAAAGATTATAGCGAGAGGTTGGAATAAGGTAACAAGCTCTCATGACCCTACTGCTCATGCCGAGGTTGTTGCTATCCGAGAAGCATGCAAGGAATTAAATTCTTTTAGCTTAGAAGGGTGCACTATCTATACCAGTTGCGAACCCTGTCCCATGTGCCTAGCATCCATATATTGGGCAAGACTTGATAATATTTATTATGCAAATACCAGACAAGATGCTGCCAAAATTAATTTTGATGATGAGTTTCTTTATCAAGAAATATCAATGCCCATAGAGAAAAGAAAAATTCCAATGAAGCAGTTACTTCGAAATGAAGCTTGGAAGGTTTTTGAGCAATGGGATAAGAAAGAAGATAAAATTCCATATTAAATTCTTGAATAATACCTGACTAATTCTCCTCTCTATTATTATTTTGGCTTCAAAGACCCGAAGAGGTAGTCGTGAAACTGCGTATTTTTTTAATATTATTTTTGTTCTTTTCGCTTGTAAACCTTCGATTTGCTAAGGCCAGCCGGTTGGGTTGCCTACAAGAAGAGCTAACTCGGGCGATAAGCTCTAAGTACGCTAATCTAAAGGATTATCTAGATAAGTTAAACTTAGAATTTAAAACACCACAGAGAGTGAAAGAGTTTGATTTAGATGAGTTTAATTCACTTAAAAAGAAATATGCTGAGAATTCGAACTTAATTGAAATGAATACGAGTGAGCAAATTTTGGCGGGAATTGAAACTCTTACAAATAAAGAAGTCTCAGGATTTACAAATTTAGAGAAAGCTTTTTTAAGCAATAATGTGGGAGATAAAAGGAAGCTCAATAAAGTTTTAAGTTATTTTAAACCAGGTGAAGGAATAGAAGGGCCCAATAAGGCTAAAGTAATGGAGCTTTTATATGAGCTAAAGCATGGAGTTGATATTGAGTGGGATGGCGTCTATAAATTTCGAAATGAAGAATATCTTAAGGATCTATTTACGAAAAGAGTTGAGATGACAGCTGCTAAGCAGGGGATAATGAAGTTTTTTACAGAAAATGAAAGCTTAAGTAGGCAGGCATCTTTTAAGACTTTTTTTAAAGATATTTTCCAAAGAGATTCCATGAAATATCTTGTTAATATTGGACTAAATGCAGACCTTATTAAGATTGTTCCTCCGATTGGATTGCGAAAATATAGATGGACAAATTTAACAGGAGACGACGTTCTGTATCTACTTGATCATGGAATAGATGAATCAGTTGATTATTTATTTAAAAAGAATAAAGGTCGAATTAGTAAAAGAGTTTTATATGAAGGTGCCAGACAAACTATTGAGCGCATGAAAAAATATATTTGGGCCGCTTATTTATATTGGCTTTGGAAAGATAAGAAACATCCAACAAGACAATTAGTTGAAGACAAGGTTGAGATATTTGAACACTGGATTGAAAAAGATTCAACAGTGGAATATAAAAATGAAGTGGATACAGTTATTAAGAGTATGAATGAAGAGCAGAGAAAAATATTTAATGAATTTAAATCTCAGAAATAATTAGTCATCCAAATCATCTTCTTTAAAATAGCGTAATCTTATTCGCTTGGGACGTAATATTCTAATATATTTCTCATTAATCCAGTTCTTTACTTTTTGCCTTAATTGCTCATCTGAGTTTGCTTTAAAGAAAGCATGCTCAGAAGTAAAATAGGCCCTAAAATCTTTGGGCGTGGAGCTTACAATGACAGTTAATTGGTCACTAATTGGAATTTTTGATATCTTGTATATGGCATAGAAATGAACAATTGCAGCAGCGGAAACAAAAATGTGAAAAATTTCATGGGCCTCTAAAACTTGAGGAATAAGAACAGGCCATCTGTCATAATCAACAAGAGCACCTACTGTATAAAGTACCCCTCCTACAAAAATAAGACTAACCGTTCTAATATCAATATTCCTAATAAACCAAACAGTGAATAAACTCATCCATCCCATTGAAATAAAAAAACTCAACAACAACCATTCAGGAATTGTTTTAAAAAAGATTGCAGTTAGAGTAAGTCCTGTAATGGCAAGTATCCACATGATACAAAGAGGAATCCATCTCTTGAACCCTCTGAGCAAAATAATTTGAAAAGGTGTGAACGAGCCACTGATCATAAGATAAATTCCCGTATGATCAAGAATTTGAAGTACATAATTACCTGTAGTCCCTTTTTGTAGCAGGTGGTAGACACCACTCATTGTGAACAAATAGACACTACAAGTAATATAGATAATTAGGCTTGTGACTCTGGTTGCGTTGCCCCGAGCGGCCCAAATCATCTTAATTCCTAAAAGCAGAAAAAAGATAGCAGTAATTAAGTGGGTGAGAGAGCTAATGGGTTCGTGAAAGCCTAAAAAGGGGATTCTAGTTATCATGAAGGAATATTATTAAGAAAGTCTATAAAAGTATAGTTGTATGTCGGGTTAAATTATTCTTCTACCTCTACTCTTGAGTTAAGTTTTTCGGCCCGCTTTACTTGTGTTAAGAGATCCTCACATTGCCCAGGATCAAGATTACATAATGGATGATTTTCTTTAAATTCCCGAGGTTTACTACTACTTTGAAATTCGGCCAATCTGTTTTTGATCGCAATTCGAAGCTTGCGCAGTTCTTTCGTATTCCATTCTTCAAGTTTATTTACATTTTTTAACTTTATATCTGCCATTGGGTTTCCTGTTATTGTTTGAATATATTAACTATTTTTACTATATCCACTGAAACTTGTAACTTGAAAAGCTTTTTTGGCCAAAATTGTAGAAGGTTCTTGGTGAGGAGAGGCTAAGCTGCTTTTTTCTTGAGATCTTGATTACTTTTGGTCAGATGCTTGATGGTTTTGTTGGCTTGATCATTAAGGTTCTTTAGGGCCGTAATTTTTCCATTGAGATTGTCTTGAGTTTTTGTGTACGTAATTTTGACTTCATTAAACTTATCAATTTTTTCGGAAAGTTGTTTTTTTAATGATGTGACATTATGAGCATTGGATTTCAGTTTCTCAATATCACTCAAAAGTGACTTGATAGTATCTTGTTTGGTTTGGAGCTCATTTTCTAGTTTAATTAATTGGTTTTGCTTACTGTTTAACTCGCTCGCACAGTCACTTCCTCTATCTTGGAGTTTGCCAGATAAATTTTTTATTTCTTGATCTCGACTTGCTACTTTACTTCTTGAATCATTCAACAGATCTTTGATATCGGTAATTTCTTGTTTTTTAGAGCTGATTTCTTTAAAGAGATTATCTTTTTCAAATTCAGCTTTTTGATAAAGATCTTGCAAGTTTTCTACTTTATAGCGAAGGTCATCTATCATATCTTGTTGAGAGCTTGTTTCATGCTCAAGCCTTTTAATATAGTCATCAGTCTCTGCTATATAATTATAAACATCGTCATCCTTAACCTGAATAGTAGGAGCTCTCTGCTGGTTTTCTATAGCTTTGTTTACTTTGAAAACGAGTTGTTCTCTTTCAGATTCTAACTTGGCTATATAATTCATTTGCTTTTGGCATAGATCCATCATTCGTTTAATTTTAGCGTCACCTTTTTCTTCAATCTGATTTTCTATTAACAATGCCTTGAAAAGCTCACCAATTTTGTTATAACATTTTTGAACGCTGGATTCTGTAATTTCATCAAACATGCTATTTGATTTTACGTAAAAACGAAAATCAGCTGAGTATTTAAAGATTTCCTGGATGATAACAGGAATGCTGTCCCAGCCATCATATGAGGTAAGGAGATCTTCATAGTTTTCACCAACTGTAATTTCTTCTTTTACAGCAAAGTCTTCTACTGATTTTCCTGTTTGTTCTAGGTATTGTTGCCCTTCATCGCTTTGAAAAAATTGAGCGAGGTATTTGGTATATTCATTTTTTTGCTCTTTTTTTACATAGAGCTCATCTACTTGACCTGTTCTGAGTTTATCAACCATTTCTTGGGTCGCCTTTTCTCCAATGTGAGCAAAGTGTATGATTCGACCTGTTTTTTTTAATAGGATATAGCCATCAAAAGTGAACTGGCTGCCCACGCTGATTGAGTGAGTAAGTATTTTAAAATAATCATTTTCGTTATAATCTGCCACGTTGTTTTATCGGTAAGTTAGATTGTGATATTGAGCAAAACTGAGCGAAAAGATCTTCTTTTGGCTCTTGCTCTAATGAGCTCAGGGGGTAAGTGTGAATTTAAGAAAAGCTATTCCGTTATCCTTGGTTGGAACAATCAGCCCTTCATTTACAGGGATGATTGAAGAAAAGTGTAAGTGGCCTTTAATTTCATAATCTTGGACAGTTGTTCCATTAATAGAATTGATAATACTTACAAAGCTTTTCTTTGTTTCAGAATCTATTGAGTTAAAAATAGTTCTGTATTTTGTAGAGAGAGGATCTATTAGAGTAACCAGAGAGTTTTTGTCGATTATTCTGTTTTTTGGTCCCATGATTTCCCAGTCGATTTGAGGAGTTTCAAGGTTTGTAATGTCAAATGAATGAATACTGTAATGGTTTATTTTATTAAATGACTTTATTTGGCTTAAAGGTTCGAAGTCCCAGAATTCAATAAATTTATTCTTATCATATTCGGTACAATTTTTTGTCTGCGATTTTATTTTTTCAAAAAATGGGATCGAGATATTAGTTTGATGGATGCGTTTTGAAAATCTAGATTTTTGATCATTTTTAAAG
>CAYGUN010000033.1:1529-14296 GCA_964353025.1 uncultured Bacteriovoracaceae bacterium | reverse complement strand
TGGCATGCTTTGGTAAATACAAAGGACTCTCTCCTGAGAGGAAAGAAGAACTTCTTAAAGACATTCTTAGTGATAATGCCAAGGCCACCTATTTTGCTGAAATTCTAAAAACGGCTTATCAAATGTGTGTGTGTAATACAGGCGTAAGTAATAACTACTCAAAGTATATGTTTTATCACCGAACTTGCTTTGGACTAATGAGTGCCACTCAAGACATCCTATCCCAACCAACTATTCAGAATAGTTACTGCCAAATCGATATCAATCCTGATCAATCTATGAATCTAAGACATTTTGTGTCCCAGATACAAAAAAATGTGAATGATAATATTGAAGCACGTCTAGCTGCTTATGCTGCTAAAAATAAAGCTGGGGATACCTTTGTAGAAAAAGAGGCCGAAGGTCGCAAAGATTTTGAAGAGAGGGCCCGAAAAGAATACGATGGTTATAAAGAGAGCATAAAAGATATCGAAGCTGAGTATAAAAGCTATTACTTAAGTAATAATAAAACTGTTGGTGCCTACACAGGAGAACCTCCCAAAGATATTAGCTGCGATATTGCTGCTCCAAAAGATTCTTGTACACTTAAAGTAAGCCTAACAAAGGGTGAAGAAACAGAAGAAGGTGTGACTTTTAAGGCGACTGTAACTTCCTCAGGTGGTTACCAATTAACTGAAGAAGATGAAATTATTTGGTCTGCACCAGGTATCACTGAAGAGAATAAAGAGAGCACAACTAATAAAAAGGAAATCACTATTAAAGGTGCTCCAGGAGATATTATTAAAGCATCTGTTAAGCCAAAAGACTCAGACATAACCTGTACTGATGGAGAAGCAGAAATAGAAGCAGATGATTGTGAACTGGTTTTAACCATTACTCCTCCCAATGGAGATGGTCTGGTTACGGCCACTGCCGTTCAGCCCGGAAAAGAGGATGCCAAATTTAAGTGGAGTCCTGAACCCGTAGAAGGAGCTGACTCAACTGCAGCAACTGCCACTTTTAAAGATCCCGCCGCTGATACTGATATTACAGTTTCACTGGCCGATGGAGATGCCAGTTGCAAAGAAAAGACTGATAAAGTGCCTAAAAAAGAAGCTCCTAAAGAATGTAGTATGGAGTTTGATTATAAAGAGCTTGATGCCAACAAATTTGAAGTAAGTGTAAATAGCATTACCTTTACTGATGGTAGTAAAGAAGAAGGTGAAGATATAAAAGTTAAGTGGAGGGTGAAACAGGCCTTAACTGCGAAAAGTAAACTCATTAAAGAGAAAAGGCAAAATCCTGAAGGTGAAGATTATAAAGTAGGTGATGAAGTTTTAGTTCCATTAGGTGGAGGAGCTAAAAGTCCAAAACTCACTGACTCTCGCCAAGCTAAAGATCTTGAAGTTACCGCCATCTATAAAGAAGGCGATAAAGAGTGTACTGCTACCCAAACCATTAAAAAGAAAGAAGATCCTAAATCAAATATCATCGACTCTGGACAGTTTCCTGCTGGTGGACAAATACCAGGAAAGAAAAGAATGGGCGGTGGAGCAATGGGATTTGGGACTCGTCAGTAAAAAACAAAGGGAGCTTCCCCTGGCTTGGCCTTTAGATTAGATAAAGTCCTGCTTACTTCATAAAACCAGTTGTTCCATTTGGAATTTTATATACTTTCTCTGATTGCAGGAAAAGCACAACACCTGTAGGTTTTCCGGGCGACCGACTCCTCCAAGATGAATAGGTCTGACGTGATCCAATTGGAGGTTAAGCTTGGTGTGACAATTTTGACACTCTTGTTTATCTCTTTTAAAAACCTCTTGCTTGATTCGTCTAGGGATATAGCGCTGTCTTTTTGAACCTCTTTCTTTTCTCGTTTTTTTATCCAACTCCTTTTCTCTTATCTTTTGATCCAAAAGAATCTCCAGTGCTTCTAGTTCAGTGACATCTCCCAATATTTTTTGAACTTTTTCTAATTTAGTAAGAAGTCTTTCATTGAGGATGAGCTTGAGTTCTTTTCGTTTAGTAGTTGAAAAATCGAGGATGATCTTTTGGGTTTCTCTCTTACTTTTATTCTTAATACTATTTATGACTTCTTTTTTTGTTTGAGAGTCGAGTTTTTCTTGTTTAAAAAAACTTTGAATCAAAGAAGCGTTAGTTAGGGATAATTCATTATCTTTAATCATTTTTTTGGCTTGAGGCTCACTTTTTATAAGCCTTGTCGCGTTAACTCTGATGGCAGCTTCTGCCTTGGAGTAATCAAGTTCTTCCACGCAATAAGAAAAAAGAGAAGAGTATCCCTTGTCCACATAGAGTTTTTCTCTATCAATAATTTCTAAATACTCTAACACTTGCAGTGTATATTTTTTTTCTTCCTGTCTGACTTTTAAAATGCGTTCTAAAACATTCATGACTTCTCCTTAAACTGAAAGTACTATAGCAAAAAAAAATCTTTTTAAAAAATGTAAGAAATCAACAATGAAATGTGTAACAAAGAAACGCAGTAAAATTTCAAGTTTACAGAAGCCTTTAAAAGCTCGCACAAAAGAGCAAACGACCTCAGATGAAAAAACTCAAGAAAAAAATAACAAGCTTCTTTAAAACGTAAATACCAAGCTTAAAAAGAATTTCAACTTTTTTCTTACATTTTGGTTGCCTGGAAAAATAAGCTTTCCACAGTTTAAGCTAAACATCTGAATTCCCTCACCTTAGACTTTATTCCCATTTTTATGCTAATATTAATGTATTCCCCTGCCACTTATAGGGTTGAATGAGTTTTAAGTCAGAAAACCTCTAACATCTTTAGAGGTTTTTTTACGCCTAAAATGAATTTTAAAAATTAAATTTTTTAAGGGCAATAGATAAATGTATTAGAGAGTCTTGATTCAGTCCAAATTTAGATTGAATCAAAACTTTATAGAAAACAAATACTTAGATGGAATAAAAGAGAGGGAAAGAAAAACTCTGTTTTATTATTTCTTTCTTGATATATGTATTAATATGTATTAATATGTATTAATATATGTATATGCCAGTTATCATTAGGTTTAAAAATCTAAAATTAGCGATTTACTCTGATGATCACGGCAATTCTCATGTCCATGTTATTGGACCTGGGGCTAAGGCCAAAATTTATCTCGAAACCCTTGAAATCGAAAGTTGCCAAGGGTTTTCCAAAAAGGCCATAAACAAAATTGTAGCAAAAGTCTCAGAATATCAGGATATTCTTTTAGAGGCTTGGGAGTCATATCATGGCAAAAAAGAAGACAAATAAAATATCTTATGGAAATGTTGAACTTGATAAAGATGAGTTTGATCCTAAGTATACAAAAGTGAGAATTACAACTTTTGTAGATTTAGATATTCTTAAAAAGCTTAAAAAAACTGCTAAAAAACTTAATGTTGGCTATCAAACTCTTCTTAATCAAAAATTGAGAGAAGTTATCCTTTTAGAGAAAAATCCTAGACAAACCACGATTGAAGAGATCCTTACTCGTCTTGAAGATCTTGAAAAGAAGGTTTCTTAAATAGATGCCAAGAATTATTTTAAATAGACCTGATGATTCTGAAATGTGCCCTCCGGGTCATCATATTGTTAAAGGCCATTACAGAAAAACAAATTTAGGAAAAACCTGGGTTGATACCCATAAAAGAAAAAATCACGGAAGTTCTCATAAAATAACTTACTTCCCAGAGAACCTACTTTATCTTTATTGGAGTAATAAAAAAAAGTATAAAATACTTAATCGTATAAAGCCTTTCCTCGGATATCATTCTTTAGATCCTATTATCCAATTTTGGCTTGAATATTGGAAAAGTCGATTTAATAACTTGCCTCAGATAGATCCACTTTTAATTAAAGCTTTAATTGCACAAGAATCATCTTTTAATCCAAAAGCTGACCCAAAAGTTTCTCATAGTAGTGCTTATGGCCTCATGCAAGTTGTAGATAAAACTCGGGAAGCTTTGACAGGAAAAATGAGTTCAAGTGTAACTATGGAATATATTGTAGTAGACAGAAAAAGTCTTGAAGACCCAGTGATCAATATTGCAGTCGGCATTAGATGGCTAATCGTTAAATATTTCAATGCGATTAATTTGAGATTGAAGGGAGACAAAATTCATAATATGATAAAAATTTATTATGGCAGTAAGAAAGAGGTCGAAAATGAAAAGTACTTGCAAAAAATTCTTAATTATTATCATGGCAATGGGAGTACAAACCTCATTCGCTAATACCTCTATTAATCTCGACTCTGTGGGTAAACGAAAACTAACACTACCAAATGGTATCGAAGTTTCTATTGTAGATTTTGATAAAGAAGAATCTAATGGGAACTTATTTTGGAAGTCTAAACTACTCATCAAAGAAGATGGCAAGACTATCATAGAAAGATATCCTATCATTGAAGATTATGAAGGAAATTATTTCTTCTACCTTGTTCCCATTAAAAAAGGCAAATACCTTATGGATTTAGATAAAAATCAAGACTTCGAATTTGCTGTAGCTGTTGATCATGGGGGCAATGCTCCAACGACTTCTGCAACAGTCTTTTCTTTAAAAGGAAGTAAGCTTCATATTTATAAACATGCTTGGTATCAGCAAGAAGGAGGGCAAGAAGTCATTTGGGATTACGATAAAGCCCCTAAAAAATGCCTTTATACCTCGCCTGGTGTTTGCGAGTTTTTGTAATAGGTATTTATTTAAGTAGAGCAAAGAAAGAAAATCAATCAAAATTAAGAATAAGCCCATCTTGATCGAGAATATTAAGGTTCTCATCATCAAGATCTTTAATTTCTTTGATCAGTTCAGCATGATACTGAGGTTTCAAATGTCCTAGGTAAATCGGAATATCAGGTGGCATCTTCCTCATTTCTTTTGCCATAGATTTTGCCGTATGGTGAAAACTAATTTCTGCCACGTTACTTAGCCTATTAGGAAAGCTCACTTCTGTAAAAATGGCCTTTAAATTTTTAAGCTTCTTAGATAAAGTCCAAATCCGCTCAGTGGCAGCAGTATCTAAAGTGAACAAAATAGAACTACCATTTTTAGTTACGATAAAGCCAAGAGTGTCTCCTGGGTGATTAACAGAAACAGGAAGAATTTCATATCCATCAACAATAACCTTTTTCTCAGGCAGCAATTCATTAAATCGCATAGTTGGTTCTTTTTCATTTGGGATCTTAGAAAAATCAGGCCAAATCACATCATTCATTAAATGAGTTTTAATAGCAGTCTTCACAGTTGGGTGTGAGTAAACCTCATAAGGTTTACTTCTCATTCCAAAACAATTATCGCAAAGAAAGGCCAAGTCTTTTATGTGATCAAGATGGGCATGAGAAATAAAAATATAATCGATATCTTTCTGATCAGAAACACCAAGTCCGCTCGCAACAGAACCTGCGTCTATTAAGATTTTATTATCAATGAGAAACGATGTGGCCCTGTAACCTACTGCAACTCCACCATGGGCGCCAATCACTTTAACTTGCATCGGAGTCCTTTTTTATCCTTAGACTTTATTTTACCGCAATCTAGAAATAAAAAAAATAAAGAAGTTAAAGTTTACCTACTCTCTATTCCGACTTATTTGGTCTTCATCACCCAAACGCCAGTCCAAGAATCTTCCGGAGGTTGCTCTAGGAAGTGCTTACACCTTTCAATGAATTCTTGTGAGGCCCTGTCATTACTTAATGCAGGCATGGAAAAAAGTTCAATGGCAGCTGTAAATGAACGAGCAAAATACTGCTCTAACCCTGCTTGGAAGGCCTGGATTTTCTCCATAATGGTTTCATCAAGCTCCCCTGCCAGCCCTATCAGCTCATAAATAGTCACTGGCAGTACCTTACCTTTTACTGCCACCTTATCTAACTTTCTAAAAATAAAACGATCTTTTACTGTTTCATAACAGAACTCACTAATAATAATAGTTGTCCCATACTGCTTATTAATTCCCTCAAGTCTGGCCGCTAAGTTAACCGCGTCTCCCAATACAGTATAAGCAAACTGAGTTTCACTGCCCATATTTCCTACGGCCATATTTCCACTATTAATGCCAATTCTGGTATTAAGTTTCAGGCCATATTCTGCATCAAACTCTTTATTTAACTGCTGATTAACTTTTGACATCTCAATGGCCGTAAGGCACGCCAGCTCCACATGCTCTTCAATTGTAATAGGTGCTCCCCAAAATGCCATGATAGCATCTCCAATGAATTTATCTAACGTCCCCTTATTTCTAAAAATCACCTCAGTCATGCGAGTTAGATAAATATTTAAAACTTTTGAGAGTTTCTCTGGGTCTAGTTTTTCTGAAATAGTTGTAAATCCTTCAATATCTGTAAACATAACAGAAAGGTGCTTGGAAACTCCTCCCATTTTAATCGCAGTGGGATCTTCAATCATTTGTTGGACAACGTCAGGTGAAACATATTGCTTGAAAGTGGATTTAATTCGATTTTTTTCTTTCTCTTCTGTTAAAAATTTATAGGCATTTAATGTTAAATAAAGAGTTATTAAACTTAAATACAAAGGTGTAAGATAAACCAATTCATTATTAAGAAAAAACTCATAATAATCAAAATAGAAAGTCCCCACCACAAATAAAATCACGGCAAATACTGAAGTGATTGCCCCAAAACGGTGGATAATATAGCCCAAAACAATCATAAAAAGAAACATCACGGCTGCAATTTCATAAAGAAGGGTTAAATTATTCTGTTTGAAAAATTGTTGATTGAGAAACTGAGAGAGAACGGTCGCATGAACTTCAACTCCTGGAAGATTTACTTGCTTCGGCGTATTTCTTACATCAAAGATGCCAATGGCCGTAGCTCCAATAAGAACGAGACTATCTCTAAAGAGTTCTGATTTTTTTGCCTTATACTCTGTGGTATTAGAATGGTGATAAGCATAAGAGATTTCTTCACTCTCATCTAATAAATCTGCCATTGAAACCGTAATAAAACTATTTTGTGGCCCATAATAATTCAATCGCATGGTCCCCCTGTTTGATAAAGGAAGGGATACATTTTCTTTATTTAGTTCAAGGTAAAGCAAATTATCTTCTGTTAGCTTTAATAAGGCATTGTCTTGCCAATAGCGCTCTATCATTTTTAGGGCCAAGGAAGGATAGACTCTTTCATACATACTCATTAAAAGCCTATACTCTCTCACCACTCCATCTTGATCCGGATTCATTGAAAAATATCCATGGTAACTTGAGGCCCGTGCGAGTTCGTCAAAATTTATCCCCGTATCATCAACTTTTTTAGTTAATTCAATAGGAAGCTCGGCCCCTTTAGGTTTTCTAACAGGAATCATTGAGCGCATGAGAATTTTCATGGAATCAGGTTGTTCTTCTTTTTTTTGTAAAACAAAGGCCCCAGGTTTCGTTTCAACAAAATAACCAAAAACAACCCCTTTTGCTCTATCTGAATTAAATCCTTTAGTGGCCTCAATGAGCATCCAATCGGAGTTTGAAAAGCGCGCGGCCATCTCTAATGCATTAGCAAAGTCCGGGTTGGTTTTTTCATGAAAACTTGGGTATTGCTCAGTTAGTTGCGAGAGAAATTTAAAGCCTTTATTTTCATCAGGGCTATCAAAGACAACATCAAAGCCAATAACACTTGCTCCATTTTCATCAAGCTTTGCTATGGTTTGAGCATAGAAATCTCTTCCCCAAGACTGCCAACG
This sequence comes from uncultured Bacteriovoracaceae bacterium, assembly GCA_964353025.1. Taxonomy (GTDB): domain Bacteria; phylum Bdellovibrionota; class Bacteriovoracia; order Bacteriovoracales; family Bacteriovoracaceae; genus CALFYV01. The sequence continues at coordinate 6,621 of CAYGUN010000033.1, read as the reverse complement.
ACCAAGTTTCTCTAACGAGTTTTCATCGATGGCCACGACAATGACTTTTTCATTTCCAACGATATTGGGCCTTAATCGCAACTTCACATCAAAAAGGAGATTCTCAATTTTTTGAAAAGCTTCACCCAATTTGCCCATAGGCCCAAAGTCAAAACTGCCTCTATTAAAATCCATATAGAACATGCACGGGATGCTAACGAGAATCAAAGTAAGTGACATAAAGAAGTAAAAACTTTTAAAAAAATTCTTTTTACTCATTTTTCTCTCTTCACTAAATCGTTATAGATTTCTTTTTTTGAAATATCGAGAATTTCGGCCAGCAATGCCGCCACATTCTTATCGCTGGCACCTTTTTCAAGAATGGTCTTTGCCTTGCTTTTAAGATCTACTGAGCCAAGAGAACTATTTTCATCTTCTTGCCCCATACAAATGGTGAACTCTCCCTTTAAAATAATTTCAGACTTAATAGAATCAAAGTCCTCTCCCTTAAAGCGATAAGTGGTTTCATAAAGTTTGGTCAGCTCTCGCCCTACACTAAAACTCACCCGGGGGAGGTTTTTAGTTAAAAAATCAAGGGTTTTGATGGCCTTGCCGACTCCTTCAAAAAGAATATAAGTTCCTTTTTGAGAGAGGATTTTTTCAATAACTTCTTTTTGCTTTTTAGTATCCCTTGGAAAAAAACCCAAGAAAGTAAAAGGAATAGCAGGCAATCCACTGAGCTCTAGTGCCGTAGTGACCGCACTTACTCCTGGAATAGTTTCTAGCTTAAAACCTTTGTCCAGGGCACTTTTTACCAGAGGGTAAGCCGGGTCTGATATATAGGGACTTCCGGCCTCAGAAGCACAGTAAATATGTTGTTCTTCATACTGAGAAAGTAGACTTTCTAATTTCTCGTCTGAACTGTGATCATGAAAAGAAATGATTCTCTTATTGCTGTAGGAAATATCAAGTTTTCTTAAAAGCTCTTTAAAACTTCTGGTATCTTCCACGAAAAAGAGCTCCCCTACTTCTAAGGCCTTTTTTGCCCGTAAAGTAATGTCTTCTAAATTGCCAATTGGCACTGTCACAAGAGTTAAATTTCCCATACTTAACCTTTCGAAGAAAAACAAACTTTTATTGAGTTTAAGCGGGCGGCAAAATTTTCTCGGACAAGATTTCCTCTTAATGCTCTCCCATAAGTTGACGATGATATACTAGGAAGGTCGTAAAATATGCAAGGAGACGCAGCATGAGTATTAAATCAGACATACAAAGAGATTCATTTGGCAATATTACTATTCGCATGAAAGGCGGACTGGATTACGAATACTGTATCCCTTTGAGAGAAGAGCTCTACTCTATTGTGAAAAATCACCCTCAAATTGATATTACGATAGACCTAGCAGGAATGGATTTTGTTGGATCTTCTGGAATTTCTCATTTTGTTGAAACAGTGAAACTGATTCATGAAAATAAAGGTGGCCAAGGACTTAATCTTGCGAACGTCAATGATGAATTTCAAAAAGTTTTCAAACTTTTTAATCTTCACGAATACTCCCTTTATGACACTGACTTTGATATGGATAATGATATTACAGAGGGTCTTAATACTCAGTTTGGAAATAGACGTAGAACATTTGAAAACTAATTAGTCTATAAATTTTTTCAAATATAAAGGACCTCTTTTTGTAGGTCCTTTTTTTATCACAAAATATTCTTGCACTAGTACTTAAAAACTAAATCGGGCCAACTCTAAATAAATTGGAATTTGATCCATTGCGGATTTTTTTTCAAATTGAGCAAAATCTTTATTATGATCAATGGGCTCTAATCTAAATCCACCAGCGGCTGAATCAAAAAAGCTTCCACCTGCATCGTCCGAGTATGGATCATCAGGTGGAGGGATATCTTCATTTTGATAAGGTGTTATACCATCTTGATAAGTGCCAGGTTCCGGGGCCTTAGGCTTCCCATAAGTTGAGAGAATATAAATACCAAAAATAATTCCCGCATAAAGACCCAACGAAGCGCCTTGAGCGACTGCTCTTTCTTTGGCATCAAATGCGAGAGAGGCCACTCCAAGCAATGCTCCAAGACCTGCTCCATAGCCTGAGACAATTAAGAATGCCTTTAATTTAGGATCCATCTGAGCTCGCGCTTCATTTTGTAAAGAAAGAGAAGTAAAAACGAATAAAAAGATTAATAGAGTTTTAAAAAATTTTCTCACAATCTTTGCCTTTTTCTGCACCATCAATAATCACTAGCCGTACTTGTTTTGAAAAAACACTTGCTATCAATGTTAAGGTCTTTTTTAACCTTTGTAATTGCTTAATTGTAACACATTTTCTTGCAATTATTGAAGACTTCACTTCCCCGACTTCAATAATCAAGTTTTCGTTAATTTTTAAAATCCTTGCAATATCCACTTGCCCACAACCTCTTGCTCTTAGAGTTTTGCTGGAAATAAGTAGTCCCACACCTTTACTGTGAAAAGTTTCAGAAACTTTTTGCTCAGTTAATTGACCTTTATTGTGTGATGAATTCTTTGACGCCTTTGAAACTTTTGCGGTGGATTGGCAATGGCCCATACTTTTTAACCGCTTCCTTGTGATTTTTGGTGGGATATCCTGCATTTGATTCAAATCCATATTCGGGGTGCTCTTGCCCAAGTCTTTTCATTAAAAAGTCGCGGTACTCCTTGGCAATAATGGAAGCTAAACCCAAAGTCTTAGACTTCAAATCCCCTTTTATGAGAGAAACCACTCCAAAGCGAGAATCAGGCCACGAAAAAGTTTGATTTCCATCGACTAAAATAATTCCTTTCTTAGGAGCATTGCCAATCAAATCTTCACATCCTTCTTTCATTGAAAGAAGTGAAGCCTTAAGAATATTACTCGCATCAATCTGCGCCGCAGACTTACTCTTAACCACAAAATAGAAGGGAAGGTTTGAAATTTCACCTTTATAAATATTATTTTTATTTATTTTTTCAATTGTGAAACCAATGGCAGCTAGAATTTTTTGACGTTTTTTTTCACTTACCTTTTTAGAGTCGTTCACTCCTATTGAAGTTAGACTTTCAATCAATTCATCTTGAAGCGACTCTAGAGGTATTTCAACGCTACAACTTACAACTGGTCCGGCGATGGGACCTCGGCCAACTTCATCACAAACAATTAAGGAATAATTTTTATCTCTTAGGGTTTTAAAATATAGACTCTCGTCAAAATCTCTCATAAAAAAAGGGTCTCTTGTGAGACCCTTTTTGTAAAAGCTATATGCGTAATAACTAATTTTGTCCTTCGATTCTAGAAAGCTCGTATACTCGCTTTCTAGTCTTTTCTATCGTAATCAATAGCGATTCTTGCTTTCTTACCAGTTCTTTCTCTTAGGTAGAAGTGCTTAGCTCTTCTTGATTTACCACGAGAAACAATTTCAACGCTTTGAACAGCTGGAGAATGAAAAGGAAATACTCTTTCAACTCCCATACCACTTGAAATTTTTCTTACTCTAAAATGTCCACTTGTTGCACCAAATTGCTTTATGGCGATACAAATTCCTTGGAAGGCCTGAATACGAGTCTTCTCGCCTTCTTTAATCTTTACGTTAACAGAGATAGTATCCCCTGTTCTAAAAGCAGGCATGTTTTTTACATCTGCATTCTCGTGAATCTTATTAACCACATCAACTAAATTCATGGGTTGCTCCTTAAATAAATCTTCCATAAATTGAATTTCTCAATCAGAGGGAAGGAAAAAGTTTTGCAGATCAGAGGGCCTATTGCCTCAGCTGTCCAAGTCTATCGCAATAAATTGCAACAGCAGAACGTACTGACAGATGATTATAGCCATCTTTTGAAGCCCCACTTATTGGTGAAAGCCTAAAATCCGCACTATTAACCACCGAGTCCATTAATCCCCAGCCTGTACCAAATAACAAAAATAAGGGTTTATTGTCAAGCAGCATCTTGTTTTTTAAATCACTTACGTCACCATCAAAGTCCTTAAAATTGGCCCCAGTCACACAAACCAAAGGTCTAACCCCTTCAATTTGTGCAATTCTGGCCGTGGCAAACTCAATAGAATCCTCACATTGGATAAAAGACAGGGCATCCTGCCTATCTGGATTATATTCATGGGCCTTATCTTGCTCCCAGTGATTTAAAATTCGGCTTAACAGCTCTTGCTGCTTTTTAATGGGAGTAATAATGAAATAATTGGAAAAACCAAAAGTTCTACAACTTCTGGCAATATCGTGAATATCTAAATTAGTCACACTGGTTGTGACCTCTACGTCACGCTTATTTCGAATGGGGTGATGAACTAGTCCTAAATATAAGTTTCTCATGAGATTGTTTTAGATCAAATCAGACAGTTTTTCACGAAGTTTATCATGACATTTATAAATTGGTAGTAGAGTTTCAGCCCACGGCCTTCTCTTGCCATAAAAGAGCAAACTAAAACCATAGTCGATTTCAAATGTCTCTTTCGCTTCATGGGAGTTAAGAAAATCGATATAAGACGTGGGAAAACCTCTTTCCTTGGATGTTTTAATAATATTGCTGAGATAAACCTTGGAAGGAAACAGTCCTTCTTTAGGGTTATCCACGATATAGCACCACGCTTTTACTTGCTCTCCCATTTCCAATAGCTCAATCTCAAGTAGCTCTCTCCTATAGGCCCCAAAGCCACACCACTCCATCGCATCCATCAGCCTTAATGAGTGCTCATCAATTTTGAAAGCTGCCCCATAGACTTCGCTACCTTCTTTAGGATGGACTCCCGCATAGCCCTTATCTTTATATTCATTGGAAAGACTAAATCTCATTTCATGGTTTTTTAAAACTGCATTACCAAGCTCAGCTGCAAACATTTTCTTGCTAGTAAATCTCTCAAAAGAAAGATTCGCGCCATAACCAAAATAGTATTGGGTTAAGTCAGGCTTCACTCCTGCTTTAACTCTTAAGTATTGATTTAGCCTTCTTGAATGTTTGACAAATCGGTTTCTTAGAATACTTATCACTTTAAATCAGGCCTAAATTTTTCAGTCATCTCAATCGAGCCTTGTAGTTTAAAGGCCTCAATTTTTTTATGATCACCATTTACGAGTACTT
>CAYGUN010000033.1:0-1429 GCA_964353025.1 uncultured Bacteriovoracaceae bacterium | reverse complement strand
GAGCCTTGTAGTTTAAAGGCCTCAATTTTTTTATGATCACCATTTACGAGTACTTCAGGTGGAAGCTTACCTTCAAAATCTCGTGGGCGAGTATATAATGGGTACTCTAAACTGCCTTCCTCAAAAGATTCATCCACAGCAGAAAGCTTATTGCCTAAAACTCCTGGTACAAAACGAAGAGCACTATCTAAAATAGTCATGACCGCCAACTCTCCACCAGTTAAGATAAAATTTCCAAGTGAGATATATTCATTCACATAATTTTCTAGGAAGCGCTCATCAATACCTTCATAGCGCCCACAGATAAAAACAACATCTTTATCAGTACCAAAGTCTAAAATATCTCGAGCGAAGTCTTTAGCGTATTGATTATCCCAAGTTCTTCCTCTTGGTGCCGGATAAACAATATGAAGCTCTTCTTTATCTTCATATCCACCTGCTGCTATAACACCTTCTGTAATAGAGGCTTTGAGAACATCGGCCCTCATCACCATACCTGCGCCACCACCGTAAGGAGCAGCGTCAACCCCTTTGAAATTTTTGGGAGAAAAGTTTTTTAAATCAATGAGATTGACTTCAAATTCACCAGTGGATTTCTTCTCATTTCGAAGCGCATTGGCAGCAACTCCTACATCTAAGAAAGGGCCAAAATACTGAGGAAATAGTGTGATTATCCAGATTCGTTTTTTCACAATGAAGTATTATCAGGTTTTAGACGCATTGCAAATAGATCATATAAATTCAGGGACAACAATTTCGATTATCTTCGATTCAACATCAACCACAGGGAAAAATTGCTTCGTGAAAGGAATATCAATCTCTTCTCCACTCTCGGCTTGAATAACAAAGACAATCTGAGCACCATTATCATAGTAGTCCTTAATCTTCCCCTTAAATCCATCTTGAGAGCTCACCGGAAGGCCCACCAGGTCAACCACATAGAACTCCCCATCTTTGGTCTCTGGGAAAATGTCTCTACTAACCTCAATTTTAAAAGGCAACATGGACTCGACTACATTCCTGTCGGTAATACCTTCCAAATAGCAAATGGTCTTATTTCCAAATTGAATATCTTGAATTTTAAAAATGGAGCCTTCTTTAGAAATTGAACTCTCTTGACCCAAGGGCGTGAGAAAAACTTCAATCCCTTGCTTTAAAACGCTATCTTGAGCATTAAATAAATGAAAAAGGAAACCACCCTTAATACCGTGTGGCTTGTTACATTTACCTAACTCGACTAACTCCATGAAATACCAATTAGAAGATTTGAAAATCGTGAGATTTTACTCAATAATCTCTAGTACAGCCCTCTTCTTCAACTTAGTTGAAGCAGCGTTAAGAATAGTTCTTAATGCTCTTGCCGTTCTTCCCTGCTTCCCAATAACCTTACCCAGGTCAGACTTATCAACTTTTAGCTCAATTACAGTTG
>CAYGUN010000032.1:0-14349 GCA_964353025.1 uncultured Bacteriovoracaceae bacterium | reverse complement strand
GTTTTATACCAAGCATCTGGATTCGAACGGGTTTTGTTCACTCGCAGACCATAAACCTTATTGGGTGGGACAACTCTAAGCATAAGAGGAACGCCAAAAACGACAAGAATGACTGATGCAATAGTAATGAGAGTAAAGCTATCCATGAAATTATCTAATCACAGGCTAGGGTGAGAATCAAGGGTTTCTTGGATTTCTTTTACTTCAAAGTAATGGATTTTACCTCGAGAAAAGGCAGAAGTTGAAAGCTGTAAAGTAAGCCCTAGGATCAAATATTTCATATATCTTTGATAGCTAGGACTGAGATTTCTTTCAATAGAATTCTCTCGATGAGGTACAAAATACTAGTAAGTTAAGTTCTCATGGACCCATTTCACGGTATTTCTTACATTTTCCTCTGGAGTTTCAATGGTGACTCCATGGCCTAATCCAAAGATATGGCGAGAGAAATCAAAACCTTTTTCAACCAGTTCGGCCTTATAAGTATTAAGGTTCTGCTCTAGTTCTTTCCACGGAAGGTGTAACCAAATAGGGTCGATATTTCCTTGGATATATTTATTTTTAGGGAGTTTCTTTTGAGTATCAACAATGTCATGTCTCCAATCGACTCCAAACACATCAATACCAGATGTAAAAAGAGGTTCTAAGTAATGAGCATGAGTAAACTTAGAGTAATAGATAATTTTTCTATCAGGATAGGCCTGCTTGAATGCTGAAACCATCTGAATAATTTTAGGACAAATAAAACGGTGGTAGTCAAAATGGCTAAGCTCTCCCGCCGCTGTATCAAAAAGGCAAATCGCATCGGCCCCACCTTCTGCTTGAACTTTCATTTCAGTGATAACATCGGGAATAAGTTTTTCCATGAAAGCTTCAAAACGACCATCGTAAAGTCCCTTTCTAGAGCTTACGAGATTTCCTTTGTGAGATCCTTCTGCTGCATAGGTATAAAGAGTAAAAGGCGCTCCTACGAATCCGAGTAGAGTGACATGTTTTGGTAGTCCTTCTTTAAGTTTCGCACAGGCCTGCTTTTGAAATTGATAGAATTTCTCTGAATCCTCTTTCATTTGTAGAGAGTTCACTATATCCATGGATTCAATATGTTTTTCAAGAGTAGGGGGACCACTTTTATAAGATAGTCCGAGTCCAATATTCTCTAGTGGAAAAAGAAGATCTGAAAATAAAATAGCGGCATCAAACTTAAAATCTTCAATGGGTCCCATGGTTACTTCATAGGCCAAGTCTGGAGTTTTACACATACTCATAAAGTCTGATGATTTTTTTATATTTTGATAGTGATTATGGTAGCGTCCGGCCTGTCTCATAAACCAAACAGGGACATGAGTTTTGTCAGCCGTCTTTCTTCTGTTTTCAAAGATGTTGTTCATAATGATTCCTTTACTCGAAGAGCGTAACCTATACCTCGAATTGATTGTATGCTTATATGTTTATTTTTATCTGTATCGGCCCATTTACGAAGTTTTACGATGTAATTATCAACGGTTCTATTTGATGGGTAAGAATCTTTGCCCCAAATCTTATCAATAATCTCATCTCGGCTTACGACTTCATCTTTATTTTCAATAAGCAGTTTTAAAATTTCGCATTCCTTTTGGGACAAAGGAATTTTTACGCTATTCGCATCTTGAACTTCAAATTTCTTAAACCAGATCTTAAGTGGCCCATAACTAAATTCATCTCGGGCCGTATTGGTATATTGAAGGATTCGCTCCAGCCTGAGAGTCAGCTCTTTTAGGGCAAACGGCTTAGTTATATAATCTTCGGCCCCTATTTCAAGGCCTTCAAGTTTTGTTTCAGGATCATTTAAAGCAGATAAAAATAACAGGACAAAGTCTTTCCTTTTATCTCGCATATGCTTGGCCAGCTCGAACCCATTTCCATCAGGAAGCCCTATGTCCATGAGGACAACCTGAGGAGCAAAGTCTGTAAAGACGTGACTCGCCTGAACCATGGTTGATGCCAGTTTGCACTGATGTCCTTTAGACTGAAGGTATTCTTGCAAGGTATTGCCTAAGTCAGGCTCATCTTCAACAATGAGGATTTTATTTTTAAGTTGTTTCATAATTTTTAAAATTCATCCTAAAAACCAAACGGTTACTTTCATCAAACTTAAAGCTTAGGGCCCCATTCATTTTAGTCATAAGTTTTTTTATTAAATAAAGTCCGATTCCCGAGCCTTTATCAGATCCATGTTTGTAGAAAAGAGTTCCAAGTTTTTTTCTTTGCCCTTTAAATTCTTTGCCATGGTCATTATAAAGTAGTTCGACTTTGTGGCCATCGGATTTAAGTTTGATCTCAATACTTGAATCTTGGCCATTATGCCTTTTGGTATTCTCGAAAAGATTGCGAAAAATGACTTCCAGTGCATTTTCTTCGGCCAGGACTATGGGAATGTTTTTATCCTTAATCACTTCTATTTTAAATTCTGCAGAATTTTTGTTCACTAATTTCTCAATAAATTTATTTAAATCAACTGGTCTTAAAACAAGATTCCCATTTCTTTCCACCCGGGCCAGTTGTAAGCTTTTTTCTAGCTCACTTTCAAGTTTTGTTGTCCCTTGGATAAGTCGGCCTACAAGCTTTGCGAGCTCTTTACTATCTTTGGTCATATCCTCAATTACTTCAGCCTGAAGTTTGACACTAGTAAGAGGGGTTCGCAGTTCGTGGGAGAGGGAAGCAAAAAATGACTGTATGGCCTTGCTCTTTTTTTGATCCTGCCAGTAAAAATAAATCAGAAGGGCCATGACAATAAAAATAAGAATAAGAAAGGTAAGACCTTCATACTTAACCAGAGAAATAAATTTCATATTCTCTAATGAGTGAGTGGCCTTGATTTCTTTAAGTGTATTACTAAGTTTTACGAGCAGGTAGAGCCACCACACACCTAGACCCATGATAAGCATTGTCATCAGCGCCGTAAGAACAAATATCCAATTTCTTGTTTTATTTAGCTCCATAGTCTTTTTTCTAGATCCTTCATCACTTTTTCATCGTGGGCCGCACTGATGAAGCTAATTTCATATCCATTAGGAGATAAGTAGATACCTTTGTTAAGTAGCACTTCAAATAGTTTGTAGAAACGCTCTTGCAGATTGCTTGGGATATCTTGAGAAGACTTGAGAGTATTTTTAGTTGGCACTTGCCAAAAAAGTGATCCTTCCTGAATGATTGAATAGTCTTCGAAGCCATTCTTATTCATCCAGTCTTGGAAAATTTGCACAATCTTTTTGGTGTTGGCTTCCAGCTTTTGATAAAAATCTGGAGTGAGATCCTTGAGGTTAGCAAGGCCCGCGGCCATGGCAACAGGGTTAGCACTCAGTGTGCCTGCTTGGTAAACTCCTCCTACGGGAGCAAGGAGTTGCATGATTTCTTTTTTGGCAGCAACGGCGCCAACTGGCATTCCACCACCGATAACCTTACCGTAAGTGATTATGTCAGGCACGATATCTATCTTTTCTGCCATTCCTCCAAAGCCAAGTCTAAAGCCCGAGATAACTTCATCGAAAAGTAGAACTGTATTATGTTTTTTAGTTATATCACGTAAGAATTGTAGAAATTCTCTATCTTGTTTTAATAAACCACTATTCGCGGGGAGGGGCTCAATCGCAACAGCTGCAATATCATCTCCAAATTGAGCAAAAATTTTCTCAACTGCTGCTTTATCATTTAGCTCACAAGTAAGTGTTTCACTTGTTGTCTGCTGGGTAACACCCAGAGAGGAGGCCATGGTTGTTCCGGCCAGGCCAGAGCCTGCTTGGATAAGCAGTGAATCATGATGTCCATGGTAACAACCAACAAATTTTATGACTTTGCTTTTTCCTGTGTAACCTCTTGCTAATCTAACCGCCGTCATGACAGCTTCAGTTCCAGAGTTCATAAATCTGATTTGATCGGCAAAGCCGATTCTATCTAAAATATATTCGGCCAGTTCAAGAGAGTAGGGCTCACAAGCTCCATAACTCCAACCACTTTCCACCGCGCCTTTAATTGCCTTCTCAACATGAGCTGGACGATGGCCATGAATAAGTGGGCCAAAGCTCATACAAAAATCAATATAGTCTTTTCCATCAACATCATAAATATAAGCGCCTTCGGCCCTTTGAATGAAGCGTGGAGTTGTATGTAAACCTTTGAAGCTTCTTACTGGAGAATGAACTCCACCTGGAACTCTTTGGAGAGATTTTTCAAACAATTGTTCAGATTTCATTTTTGACCTACTTAAATAAAGATTGCCACTTTTTCATATCAACTATTGGAGTTACTTCTATCGCATTTTGTTGGAATTCTTCAAGGGTTTTCCCCAGTCCACAGCAATGAATAACGTCCTCTAAGCTCTCTATGAATGGTCTATAGGTCTCATATTGATAATAACTAGTCCAATAGAAGACTTTGCATTTACAAAGCCTTTGGATAAAATCTTTATTTGGGGAGAGAACCACTCTTTTATAGCTTGGAATGACTTCCCCGGCGGTACTTTTTGACGCTTTGTGTGAGAGCACTTTCCACTTTAAATCTTTAGAAAAGAGTTTAATTAACTCACTTTTTTGAAACCTCTCGATTTGCTCATGCCCAATTGAATCTGCACTGCCATTGACCCAAAACCCTTTGCGGGAGAGTTTTTTCCAGGTGTGGTTACCTGAGCTGAAAATAAGTCCCTCATTTTTTTCGCTAAAATGCTCTGCACTGTAGCTTGAGGTGATAAAGAAGCAACCTTTACTAGGGGGAAAATCGATTCCTTCTTTTTTAATGAGTTCATCATAAACAAAATTCTCTTGAGGAGTTTGGATTTTATACTTAGGAAGGCCCAGGAAAACCTTTTCTTCTTTATGACTTTTTAAAATATCCTCTATGTTTTTTCCTTGAATCTCTTTTGAATTAATAAATTTGTTATCAGCTATTCCTTTTTGGTAGAGGATGAACTCATCTGCTAATTTGTGGCAATGTACTCCAACTGCTAGGTGGCATCCTCCGCCATAGCGCTGAAACTCTGCTCTTTCAACTCCAACCGTTTCAGCTGTCTTGTTGTCATGAACACTACTGCGGATAAGTTTTTCTAATTCTTTATTTTCACTATTACACTCAAGTGCTAAGGCCCCTTGGGAGGCAGCTGACGTGAATTCACTTTGTGGCAGCACCATAAAGTTTAAATTTTGAACCAGTTGTTGTAGCTCTTTTTTAGAGCTCTCCAACATACAAAGTCTTTCGAGCCCTGCAAACGCCAGAATGATTGCGTGGTATTTATCATCAAGCAGTTTTTGAATCCGAGTATTTACGTTACCTCTTAGAGTTTCACACTTGATACTAAGGTTATTTGAGTTAGGCAAAAATTCTTTTAAAGAAGATTCAATATTTTGAATCCTGCGTGGGGAGCTGGTCCCAACGATAAACTCTTTAATATCTGAAATATGAGGAATAGTTTCATTTTTTATTAGCAAGATATCATGAGAGAAAGTACGTTCTGTAATGGCCGCGAGAGTAATACCCTCAGGTCTTTCACTACCTAGGTCTTTGTAGGAGTGGATAACCAGATCGATTTCTTTATTAAGTAGGGCACTATCAAGTTCTTTGGTAAAAAAATCTTTTCCATCCATTTGCCATAGCGGTTTATCAGTCTGAACGTCACCTTGGGTTTGAATTGTTTTAATTTCAAACTTCTTTCCCGTTTTTTCTTCTAGCAGATTTTTAACTAAGGTTGATTGTGTGACAGCGAGTAGGCTTCCACGAGTTCCAATAATATAATCAGACTTGGACAAACTTATCTCCCTGGAGCAGAGACTTATTTAAAAGCAAAGATCTTTTTTCTACCACTGAATCAATGGCCTTTGATGCCATTTTAATTTTACTTTTCTTTTGATTTTCATGAATGGCCCCTTCTGAAAAGATATTATCTAAGCGGTAGACGCCATTTTCTTTATCAAGAAATGTTTTAATAACTGAAGGTGAACCCAAGTCAATAAACCCTCTGGTCTCATGAGTTTTTTCACTCCAATTATCAAAAAACTCAGGCCCAAAAAGAGTAATATTGGCCCCAATTGTATTTACTATATGAGAGAATTCTGAATACTGCTCGAGATCTAACCAATCAACAGTTTCAAGGTCATGAAGCTCTGAGAGTTCTTTAACACGTCCAACATTTCTCGCACTTAGATATACGGGGCATTTTTTTTTAAACTGGTTAATAAGGTCTTCGCTTAAGTTACCAGAGCCTATAATTAAAATTTTGAGAGCTTTATGTTTTTGAACAAGTATCTTACGAGTTATGGAGGCATAAGTTTTTTGAGAGATTCCAATCAAGTACTGGCTTCTAATATCTTTAGAATCTTTGAAAAGTTTTTCTAGTATTCTCATCAGTTGGGAGTTTCTTGAATTATGAGCAATATAATTCTTATAGGCTTCTTTGAATTGGGAGACGATTTCATTTTCTCCAAGTAGCTTGCTTTTAAGGCCACATATTGTTTCAAGTAGGAAGCTATAGGCCGACTCTGCTCGATGAGATTCGTATTTATCATGAATTTGTAAATGGCCAAAAAGATCGACTTCATAACTTAATACGAGAGTTCTCTGACATGTTTTCAGTAAGAAAGCACCGTCTCTCCCTAAAGAACTAGGGAGTTCAAAATCATTTGAGAAATTATACAGATGTAAGTTTTGTAGCATTTGAATGATATTCTAATGAGTTAGTTTCCAAAAAGTGTCATCGAAATGTAGAAAAAGGGAAAAATATTAACGGTATTTTAGATTTTCAACATACGGCCATTTTGCTATTATGAGCATCTCATGACTCACAAAGTTAATAAAATTTTACCTATTCCTAGCGAAGAAAGCAGTAAAGCGCAATTAGGGCCCAGAAATATCTTTGGGAAGGCCCGTAATCTGTTTTTAAGCTTCGATCAGCGAATTGATAATGCGTTGTCCTTCTTTTTTAATCACTACGGTAAGACTAAGTTCATGATCTCAATGTCTAAGAAGGTTCAGGTACTAGGAATTGAGAAGCTGTTTTTGAAAGGGCCTAAGGCCTTTGTTTATTTTTTTCTTTTTTACCTCATTAGAGACACAATACTGTATATCGTGTTACCGATTTATTTCGCTTCTTTAACAAATTAGTTATGATGATTGAACTTTAGGAAAATCAATGGATGCATTTAAAATTTTTTATACACTGCTTGGTGGCTTAGGACTGTTCTTTTTTGGGATGAAACTTATGTCCGAATCCCTTCAGTCAATAGCAGGGGATTTGATCAGAAAGGTTATTAATTCCTTAACAAGTAACCGAGTTCTTGCCGTTTTAATCGGAATTATTGTTACCATGATTGTTCAGAGTTCATCTGTCACAACAGTTATGGTGGTTGGCTTTGTGAACGCTGGGCTTATGAGTTTAACTCAGGCCATTGGTGTTATTTTTGGGGCAAATATTGGAACTACTATCACTGGTTGGATTATCTCCATTAAAATTGGGAAATACGGGTTGCTCCTTATTGGTTTAGGAATCTTTCCTTCATTATTTGGTAAAAGTGATAAGTTAAAAAATTGGGGAAATGTTTTACTGGCAGTAGGGTTAGTTTTCTTAGGATTAGAGACAATGAGTGGAGCTTTTAAGCCTCTAAGGCATAATGAAGGCTTTCTAGATGCTATCAGCTATTTTTCCACTCAAGATTATAAAGGCTATTTTGCTTCAATTCTGACTGGTTGTATTTTAACTATGATCATTCAGTCTTCGTCAGGGATGCTTGGGATTACCATGGCCTTGGCTTCTAGTGGTGTTATTTCTTTCCCAACAGCAGCGGCCCTTGTACTAGGTGAAAATATTGGGACAACTATTACTGCTTTACTGGCTTCAATTGGGGCCAATGTAAATGCCAAAAGGGCAGCCAGGGCCCATGCTATTTTTAATATGTTGGGAGTCATGATTTTGTTTGCAATTCTGCCTTATTATATCAACTTTATTGATTGGCTCATCCCTGAATTAGCAGATGCACTCGCCCCCGATGGGACTAGACCATTTGTGGCTTCGCATATTGCGGCTTCGCATACAATTTTTAATATAACTAACACCTTAATGTTTCTTCCCTTTCTGAAGACTCTAGCAAAGCTTGTTATTAAAATAACACCTGAACCAGCTGGAGGGAAAGAGCCACACCACTTAATATTATTAGGCGATCCTAAAGATGTTTTACCAGCGACTGCCATCGTACAGGCCCATGAGGAAATTAAGAAATTTAAAGAAATTTCAGACCGATTATACAACATGACTAGCGAGTTCGTTCGTTCGGAGATTCCTGAGGCGAAGTTACTTAATAAAATAAGAAATTATGAACGCATAAGTGACAATATTCAAAAGGAAGTCACTGTATTTCTGAGTATTGTAATGGAGAAAAAATTAACTCATAAACAATCAGTGCAAACTCAGAGTATAATTCGAATTGCAGATGAGTTGGAAAGTGTAACCGATTATTTGGAAAGACTCGCAACTTATAAAGTAAGATTCAATCAAAACTTTGTTTTGGATGGAGAGATGAAGGAAGAATTTATTGAGTATATGGAGCATGTCTGGGAATTTTTCCAACACTGCTGTTCAGGCATATATGAAGGGATTATTCATAAACCGAAAGAGATTGAACTCATGTCCGAGAAGTTAAGATTGAGGGCCGATGATATTAGGGATAGATATATCAATCGAATATCAAAAGGTGAGCATGATGCGCTTTCCTCTTTGACTTACTCTGATATGGTTGTGGCCTTAAGAAAAGTCAGATCTCATTCAATGAATATTGCTCAAGCTGTTTCTGCTTTCAGGGAAGTTGAGTTGTAATGGCCACAAATGAACTTAGAAAAACCGTTTTAAATTACCCAAAGCTTAAGCAATATCTTGAGTCCAATGAAAATCAAATTAAAGAAGCTAATGAAATCGTCAGTGAAATAGCAGGGGACTTTAGTGGAAAAACAGTTCATACACTTATTAGATTAATTGATAGTACTTTTGCAAAACTTTATGATGGTGTAAGTTTTGAAGTCCCTGAGGATTTTGATCTCAATCAGCTGGCAAAAGATAATCATATTGTTTTAGTCCCGAATCACCAGTCTCACGCTGATTATGTGGCCTTAACTTATGTTATTTATGGTGTCTACAACGTACCTATATATGTCGCAGGTGGAATTAATTTAAATGTTTTTCCTATTGGAGGTCTCTTTAGGAAAGCGGGGGCTTTTTTTCTAAGAAGAACTTTTGGAAAAGACCAACTGTATAAGCTTACCTTTGAAGCCTATATTTACTATTTATTAAAAAATAATCAGCTGATTGAGTTTTTCTTTGAAGGAGGCCGCTCTCGTACGGGGAAGCTACTTTCTCCTCGTTTTGGGCTTTTTCAAATGTTGCTTGAAGCTCACTCCCAGTTGGAAGATGCGAAACCTTTAATGTTCATCCCTGTAACTTTGGCCCATGAGCAAGTTCCTGAATCCAAATCCCATGTAAGAGAATTATGGGGAGCTCAAAAGAAAAAAGAGAGCACAGGCGGACTTTTAAAAGTGTTCAAGATCTTTAATAAAAAGCTTGGAACGATTCATGTTCGAATGAGTAAGGGTGTAAAAGTCGGAGAGTATGCTGATAAAAAAGAAGAAGTTCAAAGGCTTGCTTTTGAGTGTTTTCGATCTATTGGAAAGGCCATGCCTATAACTCCAACATCATTGATCTCTCTTATTATGTTAGATGAACCATCGGGCACAATGACTGGAAGTATGATTGAAAGTCGAGCTCAAGAAATTATGGATTATTGTCGGGCGATCAAAATTCCTTTTTCTTCATCGTTAGACGAGGAGAAGCTTGTCAAAAGTATCCAACACTCCCTTGAAATTCTGATTGATAATGGCAAAGTGAATGTTATTGAAAAAGAGAGCTTAAATGAGACTTTCTATAATATTAAACCTGTTGCAAGAGCAGAGCTTTTATATTTTAAGAATATGATTCTTCATCATTTTATCTATCCTGCCATTATGAATGCGGCCACGTTCAACGTTATTAACGGACAATTTAATTGCGTTGCAGATTTGAATAAGTATTTAATGGAACAAAGGAAAGAGCTTAAGTATGAATTTTACTTACCAACAGTAAGAGAGTTTCTGGTACACTCTTTAGAGGTTGTTTCCTATGCAGTGGGAGAGAAGGTCAAAACCATTGAGGCTTGTCTTCACTTTGATGAAGACAAACAGAAAAAGCTCTCCAATACTTTAAAGCTTTTTTCAACTTCCTTTGTTTATATTTATGAAGCTTATTTTTTAGGTGCCAATGCTCTTCATTTTTTGAAAAATGAGTCTTTTGATAAAAAAAGATTTTTTGCCGTGGCCCGGGATCTTTTTGAAATAGAGCGTGAGCATGGAAGGATTATCCATTATTATGAAAGTTACTCCACGCATATGCTGACAAATACTTTGCAGTTCTTCATAAATCAGAGCAGTATTGAATTAAATAAAGAAGATCAAACTTACAAAGTTATTAATGATGAGAATATTTTGTCTTTTAAAGAAAAGTTTGCCAAAAATATAAATGATCATGTGAGCATGAGTTTAAATCATACTTAACGCATTGCCTTTTTCTTTGTTTTTGATGTAAAAGGGTTGTGTTTTTGGCTTTATGATAAGAAATAGTAAATGCTAGCTTGTCACTTTTTTGAAAAGATGCAATAAATAGTTGTTTTTATAGGGAATTTTTTTATTATCACTATTCGGAGGTGACTTATTTCAGGTCCAAGAGGTTCAAGAGGTGGTCCACGCAAAGAGCAGGGCCCAAGAGTAAACGAACAAATTCGTGTCGCAGAGGTTAGATTAATTGGTGATGACGGGCATCAGTATGGTGTTGTTACAATTGATAAGGCCAGAGGCATATCCCAAGAAGTAGGACTTGATTTGGTTGAAGTTTCTCCAAGTGCTAAGCCACCAGTTGTTAAGCTAATTGATTACGGAAAATTTAAATATCAACAGCAGAAAAAACTTAGTGAAGCTAAGAAGAAGCAAATTGTTGTAAATGTTAAAGAAATAAAATTTCGTCCTGGTATTGATAAGCATGACTTAGAAGTGAAGCTTAAGAAAGCTTATAAGTTTCTTGAGCAAGGTGATAAAGTCAAAATGCTGATGCAATTCAGAGGACGAGAAATGGCCCATAAAGATATCGGTTTTACTAGATTTAGAGAAATAGTCGATCTTGTTTGTGAACAAGGTGCTATTGTGGAATCTCCTCCGAAGATGATGGGAAATAGAATTATTGTTATGGTTGCGCCTAAGAAGAAATAGGTTAATCAATGATTCCTGTTAAATTAGAATCATCATCATCACAAAATTGATAATAGTTACAAAGCAACTCCTCTCCTTTGAGAATCTTGCGGATTGCTTGCATGGATTTACCATTATTTGTATCAGTTATATTAAAATCAGCATCATGGTGATTCATAAACTGTGCATTATCTGTGCAGAGGTAATAGAGACCATTTTCTTTATACTTATACTTATTAATTTGTTCAAAACTATGTGGGTCAACTGATTCCTGAATAATAAACCACTGTTTTTCATCAAAGCAAATGTCTATAAGAGGGAAGTATTCCCAGACAATTTTCCCCTTTGGAATATCTTCTGATGCGAAAAGTCCGATTCCACTTGTTTTAGATTTATCAATATAAGTTTTCACTCTAAGCATAGTTTAACTTTAAGCGTTTCGCTTTAAATGGATAGTTATCTAAATAATCAATTATCGCTTTGTGATCGAGATTGTTAATATCATTAATATAGTTAAAGAAATCGTTATGATCGTAGCAATCGTTGTAATTTTCTAGTAGCTCATCTCCAGGCAGGATATCTCTCGTTGCAATTTCTTCATTTTCATTTTTGAAGGCAATATTATTATTTGGAGAATGATTAATATAACGAGTATTGTCTTGAATGTAATAAATGGATTTACTTTTTATATAAGAGTAATTAAGGAAGCTCAAAAGAGCTTCCTTGCCGAGCGTATGGTACAACTTCTTAAATTGCTCAAAGGAGTACTTTTTTGTTGTTTTACTATCATATTTCCAAATAACAGTTCCTTTAGGGATTAATTGTTTGGAGTAAAGACCAAGTCCGTGGACCAAAGATTCTTTTATAAAAGTTTCAACTAAAAGCATATGAGTTCTCCTTAAAGTGAAGAATGCTTAAATTACGACTTTTTTTTTGCTTTCTTGTTTTTCTTTGCTTTCGAGCAAATTTTTACCTTTCTCTTATCTGAAAGTTTTCCTTTCCAGCAAAAAGATTCTCTCTTAGCTCCCTCAATCCCTTCACAGGAAATAGATGTATGCTTTTTGCCACATTCATTTTTGGCATGTGCGGCAAATGTTAAACCTGAAAACAGAACCGATGCAATAATGAGTTTGTTCACTTATTTCTCCTTTGAAGTGAGACATTAACAACTCAATTTTAAATGTGTTTTAAAAACGGGAACAATCGTTTTATTAGCAAATATACTAAGGATAAAGCTAACTCAGTATTTGAGCTATTTGCCTAACAATATCAAGGGATTGCTCAAGGGGCAGATTGGGCCCTGCTGGCATCATTTCAGGGGTGGCGGGGACATGAACAAACCCACAAGGAAATTTGTTTTGGTAATGATAGAGAAGTTGGTACATGAGGTAGTTGCATACATAGGTTCCTGCTGTGTTGGAGACCTCAATACCGGGGATTTGAGAGGTTAATTCTTGCAGAGCCAGGGAAGAGAAAATACCGTCATTCCCTTTGGGGTGAATGGGCCGTTCTAAGGGTTGTTCTCCGTCGTTGTCTGTAATTCTGGCGTGGGCGATGTTTATGGCAATTCTTTCCACTGTGACTCGCTCTCTTGTGTCAGCTAGCCCCAGGCAGATAACGGCTTTTGGGGATAGTGTTTGAATTGATTTTTCTAATTTTTGAAAACACTGGTTGAATGAAACCGGTAATAGGAGAGATCCTACTTGAGGTAGTTCTAGGGAAAGTTCTCTTGCTATGTCCCAAGAAGGATTTGTTTTATATTCATCAAAGGGTTCAAAGCCGGTTATTAAGATCATAGGTTTAGTTTAACTCACCAAATATTTTAAACAAGAGTGTTTAAGCTCTAAACAACTGTTGCTAGAGGGAGTTTATTTAGTCCAGAAAGGCACTGGATTTCAAATGGTTAGGGGCATTTTATGAAGATTTTTGAAGTATCTACATAGGGGATTTGGCATCTATATTGAATGACTTATAGCATAGGAAGTGTATGAAATTAGTAGTTTTGGTTGCTATTTGTCTCTCTGGTTTAAGTCTTGCTCAAGGCCCAAGGTCAAGTAGCGCCAAGAAAAATACTGATTTTAGCACTCGCGTTTCAAAGCCCATAAAAATTGAATTGGCCGCTTTAGAGGAGAGTCTTAATTGGGCCTATTATCTTGATCTTAAAGGAGATCTGGATAACAAGCTTTTAGAATATCTCCATACCTATTCTCCTGAGTATCAAATAAAGAAATTCGATAAGGAGTCCTCGTATGAAGATTCATTTGAATATCAAAAAGATGCTTCTATCCTTTTTTCTCCCAAACTTTTACAACTGGGGCTTAAAGAACAAGGAATTGACTTAAACAAATACCTCTATGGCCCTAAAAATTATGAATGGGCGCAGAAATACTTAATTGAAAAAGATTCAAAGATTAAATTTATAAAGCAACAGACTTTACTGAATTATTTATCAGAAAATGAGGAGCTAAATTCAGCTATCTGGACCTTAGCTATGCAAGTAAAGAGAGGACCTAAAGAGACGATTGAAGATGTTGTTTGGCAAAAAAATCAAGAAATTCTCAGCTTGAATTTCGCTTATACGGAAACTTTTTTTTATCCTTTAAAGGGAACCGGTTTTTTATTTTTGAAAGAAGATGAATTAAAAAGACTCAATCATTGTCTAGAGAATATTTTCTCAGAGTTTGATTTTGAAGATGAAGAAGAATTACTTTTAGAGGCCAAAAATGAATATATTGCTGAATTGAATTCAATAAGAGCAGAAGGGATGATTGAAGTTGCCAAGTTTTTTAAAGGAACATCATACAGGCAACAAAAATTTATTTCTGAAATAGTTCAAAAAGCAAAAGTATATGAAGAGCAAATAAAATATTCATCTGAATATATAAATAATATTGTATCTGATTACCCTCAAAAAATTAAAGGGCTTGGAGAGCAAATTGCTAAACTTAGAAAAGATATAGAGCGCAGTAAAGGCAGCGCAAGATATGCGAAACTATTAGAGTTAAACTATTTGGAGAGAAAAGCAAATCGCTTCAGAGAGAGAGTATATGAATCTCAAGAGCTTAAAAA
>CAYGUN010000031.1:0-14586 GCA_964353025.1 uncultured Bacteriovoracaceae bacterium | reverse complement strand
GGTGTTGTTTACTTTAATGTCCAGTCACCAGAGAAGGCCATTATTAGTGTTGAAAATTATATTCATGCCACTAGCCAAATTTCTCAAACCACTTTGCGTTCTGTTATAGGTCAATTTGAACTTGATCAAATCCTTTCTCATCGTGATGAAATTAACAATCAACTTCAAACCATTCTTGATGAACAAACTGAACCTTGGGGTATAAAGGTTTCAAACGTTGAAGTTAAGGCCATTGATCTTCCTATCGAAATGCAAAGGGCCATGGCCAGACAAGCAGAAGCCGAAAGAGAAAAAAGAGCAAAAATTATTAGTGCTTCAGGAGAACTTGAGGCCTCAGTCAAATTGGCCGAAGCTGCTCGTATTTTAGGAGAGCAAAAAGATGCTATTACATTAAGGTATTTAGATACAATGAAGGAAGTTTCTTCATCAAACAATAACAGTACGACATTTTTCCCAATTCCCGTTGATATATTTAGTAAAATACTAAATAATAAATAGTGCCCCATTTTGTTAAACTTTTTATTTTAGGCCTTCTTTTAGGGAGTAATCTCTCCCTAATGGCGGCCAGTCTTAAAGAACTCCAAGAAGTTCGTTACGCTAAGGCCTTAATTGCCTTCAATCAAAAAGATTATATCCGTTCGGCCAGATTTATTGCTCAAAACATGGATAAAGAAAGTCCTCACACTCCTTCATTAGAACTCTTGGCCAATATTCATACTGAAAGAGGTGATTTAGTTAAAGCTCAGAAAGTGTATTATTACCTTATTAAAAAACATTACACGAATAAGATCCTCAAACTACCGGCCGAACAATTGAATAAACTTAAGACCTATGACAAACCTAGTGAGCAGGCCATGGGTTATATTTTTAAAATAGCCTCGACTCACTTTGAACTTTTTAACAATTACAAAGAAGCTCATGAAAAAGAAAGAGATCATGAAACAAGACTAAGTATCCAAGAAAGAAAGAACAGAGTGCTCAAACTTTCTGAAAAATATTTTAAAATGCTCAAATATTTTAAATTTGCTCAAGATTCGATGGTTGAATACAATTTAGGGCTGATTGAAAAAGAGAAGAACCAAAACAAGAAGGCCATGGAGCATTTTGAAAAGGCCCTCATGGCAGAAGAGAAAGCTGAAGAGCCAGATATGGACCTCTCAAATATGATTCAATACTACCTAGGAGATACTCTCATTAAGGCCGGACAAAGAGATATAGCAACAAAATACTTCAAGGCCATTAATGAGACGACGAAAATTGAGGCCTTAAAAAACTTTAGCCGAACTTACCTTGATTCATTAAACGGCAGTGCTCTTGCTTTTAACGTGGGATATGATTGGGGAAGTGATGCCAATCCCTTTAATCTTGATCCTCGTAATGTTGAGCTAGATGATTTTAACCAAGCAAGTAATTTTAGTGATGTTCAGGCCAATATGTATTACAACTCAGATAAAGACAATGATTGGATGTACTCTGTTAACCTCAATTATAATGAACTTGAATATAAAAACTATATTTTTAGAAATGCGGATTCAAGAAATTTTAAAGTTTCAACTGAGTTTAAATTTTATGACCTCCCCCACAAAGTAAATCGTTATGCTTTGTCTTATCTAAGTACTGATAATAAACAAGATGATATTGCGGCCTGGAGACCTTTCTCAGACACTATTTTCTTTTCTCCCTATTGGGATTTTTATACCAAATCAGGAATTTACACGTTGGGCCTTCCCCATACTCGAATTTCTTATAAAAATATAAGTGATGTTCCTGTAACGACAAGTATGCAACTTGTCTCTTTTTCTTGGTTGCCATGGACCACAAGTCGCTTCCTTAACCCTTCTCTTACTCTTAATTATGGGCAAACTCATTCTAATCGAGATGATATTATTTCTCGCTCCAATAACTTACGAGTTTATCTTTCAAATCAAACATCTCTCACTGAAAATAACACTGTTTTATTCAGCTTAAGTCACGTAGAAGATGAAGCCGAATCTGTTCTGGATTCTTATTACGCCAGTACTTTTAGTTTTTCTCTACTGCATGACTTAAGTCGCATCATCTCAGGAGCCGTATTTGACTTTAACTGGTCAACAACTGAATTAAAACGAGACTCCGATGCCTCTGGAGATAAAATTTCAAAAAGTATTTTTACGTTTGGATTGGATTTTTACTTCTAATTAAAATGAGAACCAACTACCATAGCCATTGATCTCTTCATAGACCTCTTCGTCTTCTTCTTTTGGCCCACTTACTTCTTTTTTCTTGGAAGGTTTAGAAACTGAAGCAGGCTTTCTAGAAACGTCTTGGGCCTCTTGCTCTTTTTCAACTGCAAATGCAGCAAGGCTTAAAATAAGAATAGCAAAAATCATTTTCTTCATATAGTTACCAATTACTTAAACCCGTTGAGTTCTGATACATATTTCTGTTTTTAATGATGACGTCATGCTCTTGATCAAGCTCTTCTGAGGCGTTGTCACGCTTCTGAACTTCTTCTTCCCATTCGTATTCCATCTCAACAGATGCGGGTTTTCTCCCCTTTCTGTATATATGTTCATTGTCTTTTGTCTTCTCTATCCCCTCTGCTAATTCTTTGTGAAAGTCCTTAAAACTCTTTTTTGCAAAGGTATTAGGAACCAATGAAATTAGGAAAAAAACAATAAAAACAATACGATGAACCATAAGCCCTCTCTATATCTGACTTATCGGCTCGGGATCAAAATACTTTAGTTCTCCCTGACTTTCTTAAACCTCTCCCACATATTTATCGTTAAATTCTAGTGACTTATAATTCTTATCTTTGACAAACGTTTGCATAAACCAGCTTTGAGGCCCTTGAGTTTAAAAAGCCTTAATTGACAAAGTATATACTCAGTGTTAAGGTGGTTATGTTTTTTGAATGGGACGAGAAAAAAGAATTTAAAAATATTAAAAAGCATGGAGTCTCATTCGAGCATGCTAAAACAGTTTGGAATGATCACTTTGCGTTAGAATTTTTTGACGAAATCTATGCGATTGATGAAATGCGCTTTCATATTCTAGGTAGAACACCATTAGGAAAGTTACTACTGATTGTATTTCAGGAAAATGAATCAGCCGATATCATAAGAATTATTTCAGCTCGTTATGCGACTTTAAAGGAAAGAAAAATTTATGAAAAAAGAATACGACTTATCAAAAATGAAAACTAGACAGAGAAAACAGAAACAGGTTTCTGAATCTCTTCGTACTGCCATTTCAATTAAGCTTGACTCTGAAACATTGGGTGAAATTAAAGTAGAGGCAATGAGACTAGGTATGCCTTATCAAACCCTTATTAATAGTATCCTCTATCGTTTTGCTACAGGTGAGTTAGTGGATAGGAAAAATATAGCGAAACCTTAACTCAGTTGAGCTTTGATAATTATCGATCGGAAATAATTTTGAACAAAGTTACCTTCTTTTCAAAAATGAAATTAATAAACCTTTATCTCTCTTGAAGCGTTACAGAGAAGCTTTTATGAAAGATATTCTGTTGCGTTTTAAAAAGGAGGCAAAATGCAATTTTCTGTCGAAAAAATTGAAGCAATTATTTACAGCATTCGAGGAAATAAAGTAATGCTTGATAGTGACCTGGCAAAACTTTACGAGGTAGAAACAAAAGTCCTTAACCAAGCAGTAAGGAGAAATCTAAAACGCTTCCCAGACGACTTCATGTTTCAACTTACTTCAGAGGAATACCGTTTTTTGAAGTCACAAATTGTGACTTCAAAATCAGGAAGTGGTGGAAAACAGAAGCAACCTCTTGTTTTTACAGAAAATGGTGTGGCCATGTTATCAGGGATTCTTAATAGTGATCGTGCCATTAGCGTGAATATCGCCATAATGCGTACGTTCACAAAACTTAGAAGCTTTTTGCTCATGGACTCTTCTCTAAAAGATAATATAAACCAGCTTAAGAAAGATACAACCCATCTCTTCAAAATTGTTTTTGAAAGGCTTGACGCTCTAGAAGAAGGCCTACCTGAGCACCCCCAAAATCGAAAAAAAATTGGCCTTAAAGGAAATACGAATCCCTAATTGATTATAATCCTACCACACCAACACAGTTACACTTTACTAACATCACTAAGAATAGACTCCACAACTCTTATCCCATCAACAGCAGCGGAAGTAATCCCTCCGGCGTAACCAGCTCCCTCACCACAGGGATAAAGGCCCTGGTGGCTGGCAGACTCTAAAGTTGTTTTATCTCGAATAATGGTGATGGGTGCTGAAGTTCTGGTCTCTGGTGCTATGAGAAGAGCATCTTCATCTAAGAAGCCTTCAATATTCTTGTTAAATTCTTGCAGGCCTTTTCTTAAATGCTCAATCACAAACTTAGGGAAAATAGCAGTAAAGTCTGCTTTGACTATTTTGGAAGGAGTTGAACTGGTGGGAAGTTCTTTATCATTTAGGGCCCCTTGAATAAATTCACCTACTGTCATCGCCGGTAACTCTTTTCCTGTTGCATGCTTAGTCGAGAGTTCATAGGCCGCTTGCTCAATGGCCTCTTGGAATTTTAGGCCCTCAAAAACTCCTGTACCAAAATCACGGCCTGATTGAACACTCACAACTAGGGCCGAATTTGACCAAGGTGAGTTACGAGCAAAATTACTCATGCCATTAACGACAATTGATTTTTCATCAGTGCCAGAGGATAAAACATAGCCTCCAGGACACATACAAAAACTATAAGTGCCTTTTTCTGATTGCTTATCATGATAACTTAATTTGTATCTAGCAGCTTCTAGCTCTTCCGAATATTTACCATGCTGAAGAGAATCAAGCTTTCTTCTAGGATGTTCAATGCGAACTCCCACCGCAAAATCTTTTGATTTCATTTCCACGTGGTTTTCATCTAGGTGATAATACATTTCCTTGGCCGAATGTCCTGTTGCTAAAATCACGTAATCAGAATGAATCTCTTCTCCATTTGAGAGCTTGGCGCCAATGACTTTTTTACCCTGGTAGAGAAGTCCATCCACTCGAGTTTTATAGATAAACTTATGGCCGTGAGATTTTAACATATCGGAAATCTTTGTAATAATGACTCTAATTTTATTTGACCCCAAGTGAGGGTTTGATGTGTAAGCCGTCTCCTCTGGTGCCCCGAAATCCACCAATTTTCTCATGACGTATTTAATGAAAGGAGATTTCACGCGAGTAATAAGTTTTCCATCACTATAAAGACCAGCTCCGCCTTCTCCGTAGCACACATTGCTTTCAGTATTTAAAACTCCTTTCTTCCAGTAACGGCTGATGTGAAGCATCCTTTTATTGGCCTCTTCCCCACGTTCAACAATAATTGTTTTAATGCCATATTCTTGAAACCTTAAGGCCGCAAAAAGCCCCGCTGGACCTGCTCCAATAATCAGAGGCGTTGATGGCAGAGATCTTTTTCCAAAGCTCTCAGTTTGGGCCTGGAAGCTTTCACCTTTTTTTATCACTTCCAAGACATAGTAATAAAGAGGCTTCTTTCCACGAGGCGCTCCACGGGAGTCCAAGCTTTTAGTTAAGATCTTAAAGTCTATAATTTCTTTATGATGCTTCTTTAAGTAAGTGTTAAGATCTTCATCAAAATTTAATCTTAGTTCTAGCTTCTGTGACATGTTATCTCTTATTATGTATAAAAGTATTATACTCGTTAATAGACGGAGAATCCATGAAACTTGAGCTGCTTATTGTGGGAAATGAGCTTTTACAAGGAAAAATTACAGACCTCAATGGTGTTTGGCTGGCAAAATTGCTGCAAAATAAATCTATTGAACTGACGAAAGTCTCAATCATTGCAGACTCTGTGGAGCAAATTATTTCAGAGCTCGAGATTGCTCTTCAAAGAAATGACGTAGTCCTCGTATCAGGAGGACTAGGCCCTACTCAAGATGATATCACTAAAAGTTGTCTGGCCCGATATTTTGGAAAAGAACTTAAGGAAGGCCAGCAAGCACTCGAAGTCGTAGAGAAGAATTACACTCGAAATTCAAGAGAATACAAAAAGGAGAACTCTTTCTATCATTTGCTCCCCGAAGGCTTCATCGCACTTAATAACCCAACTGGATATGCTCCTGGTTTGCAATATGAGAGTAAAGGAAAGCTTATCTTTGCTCTTCCTGGAGTCCCACATGAATTTGCCTCTATGTTCGAACAAGAAATTCTCCCCCAAATAGAGAATAATAAAACGATTAAGCAAATCTTCAATATCCGCACGGTGGGAATAGCTGAAGAGAAAATCTTTAAAGAACTCTGTCCCAATCTTTGGAGCGAATTGGAAGAATTTGGAAAAGTATCCTCTCTACCTCAAATTATGAATGTCGATATATCAGTTACTATTCAAGCTGAATCAAACGAAGTTATCCAAAGTAGAACTGAGCAGATTAAGACCCATATTTTAAAATCAGAATTAGCTCAGTATGTTTGGCATTTCGGCCAAGAAGATCTAGAAGAAGTTATTTTAGAAAGGGCCCAAAAGAAAAACCTTTCTTTTGGTTTTGCCGAGTCTTGCACTGGAGGATTAAATGCTTCCAGAATCACAGATATTGCAGGCTCTTCAGCATCATTTATGGGAAGTGCTGTCACTTATTCAAATGAAGCCAAGATGAAAATATTATCTGTGAGCGAAAAAACGCTGCAGAAATATGGAGCAGTTAGTGAGCAAACTGCCATTGAAATGGCCCGTGGGGCCCTTATTGCCTTAGATACAGACATTGCCATTGCAACAACAGGAATCGCGGGCCCTGGTGGTGGCAGTCAAGAAAAACCTGTGGGAACAATTGCTATTGCCTATGCCACAAAGCATGGTGTAGAACACTCATCCTTATTTCATTTTAAGGGACATAGAAAACTGCTGAAGCAAAGATTTAGCCAAAAGGCCCTTTTTATATTGTTGGAAGTAATAGAGAATAGTTGATATGGAAAGTATTCAAGAAATAACAAAATTTGCACTAGCAATGATTTCAATCATCAACCCCATTGGTGCTATTCCAGTCTTTCTTTCTCTGACGGTTGATAATTCAAATGAAGATATTAAGCAAATTGCAAAGACCTGTGCAATCGCCATCTTCTTTACCATTATTATTTCTCTTTTCTTTGGAGAAAATATTCTCGGTATCTTTGGAATTACAATTCCGGCCTTTATGGTTGGAGGGGGAATCTTAATCGGTAGTAATGCTTTTAATATGCTAAAAGGTCAAACTAATGAGACTAAACTTAACCGTAAAGAAATTAAAAGAACTAAAGAAGAAATCACTGAAATGGGGATTGTCCCTCTTGGTATTCCACTACTAGCAGGCCCTGGATCTATCAGTACGGCCATTATTTATTCTGAAAAATTGCATGGCGTTTTCAGTTGGAGTGGTGCCGTTGGAAGTGTACTTATTATCTCTATCCTTGTTTTTTTAATCCTCACTTTCTCTCGAAAAATTTCAAATAAAATTGGACGAATTGGTGTGAATGTTATGACCCGGATCATGGGTCTTATTCTAATGGCACTATCTGTTGAATTTATCAGCAATGGTATTAAGCAATTACAAATTTTCTAAATAATTTTACTCTGAGGCAATTGCACGAGATGGCATTTTATTGCCATTTTTCTTCATGACTTCACTGGCCTGATCAACCAGACCACCAAATTCTTGTGAGTTCATATCAAGGAGTCGCTCTTTAGCGGCTTTGGCTTGTTCTGAAGAAATTGAGCCCTGACTAACCATCTGATCAAGCATCAACTGAACCTCATCCTGACTAACAGAAGCCTCTGTAGCGAAAATATTAACTGAAAACAACAAACTTAGAATTAAAATGATATTTTTCATATTGCTCCTACCAAGCATTCTAACTTAGAAAGCCGTTCGGATAAAGTAAGTGCATTTAGTAGCTCTTCGACATAAATAGGAATTATCTACCTGACCATAATAGTAGTCATATAAATACTTATAGCTACTGTAAGTACCTGAACGTACATTCACGTGCTTACAGTAGGTTATTATTTCCTATAGGAGTATTGGGCCTATATTTTAATGATGTAAACGACGATTAAAAGTCGTGAGAGCTTGAATTTATGAGAAAGACCGATTTTTTTACTTATCTATTAAATATTGCCTTAATATTAGGTTTCGCTTCTTGCGTGCCAAGCAGTGCCCCATCATCAAAAAAACTTTCAGGAAAAGATGGTAGTAACAGCAATGGAGATACGACAGGTTCAGGCCCAGGAGAGAAAACTTTTCTACAAGAAGGAAGTCAACAAACAACAACAAACCTAGCTCTTGGTTCCAATTTCAATGATTCTTTTTATATGAGAGGAAACGCTGTTAATAATTATGTGGGGGCCATTCCAAGTAGTAATAGTCTCTGCTTTGTGGCCTATTACCCAAGCTCGTTAACTAAGAAACTGCTCATTATAGCAGCAACCAAAAGCTCCTTTAACAACTACTCCACAGGCCAAATCGAATATTATTTAAAAATGTATCCTCAAGATAATACTCTCAACCAAAATGAATGCTTCACCACTTCTCTTACCAATGCTCTTAACAGTAAGTACTCCACCACGAGCTTTGCCTTTAAGCTTGAAGATGTTTGTCCAACTTGTACAACTCTCATAAGCCAGCCAGTAGAAATTTACAACAATGGAGGCTCCCTTGTTAGTCAAATTACAACTGGTTCTCTTAAACTTCAAATCTCACCACAAAGCACGGGCACTTCAGGCAGCTCCACAGGAGGTTCTGGAGGCAACGCCAATTTGTGCTCGAGTGATGCAACTTGTGAAAGCTTAAACTTTGATTGCTGCTTAGGTGGTCAATGTGTCAAAGATGGTGAAGTCAAATCAGGCGTTGATATTACAAGTAATGCATTTTTGAGTGCACAAAATGAAGTTATTTCAAATCCTGTCTCTTATCAAAACTATCCTGAATTTTACTATATTTGCTCTACTAATGTCCCACCTGATGGTGATGGAACAGTTGATGCGGACGCTGAACTTGAAAAACTCAAGCGGTTTGAAAAATTAAGCGAGCTTAGTGCTTGCCTCAATCAGATCTCTAGCACTGATGAGACCGCTTATTGTACCATTGAATATGAAAACCCATCCGCAACTGTTATCGCAGGTGGTGGCAGTGGTTCATTTTTTGCTGATACCGATGATTTAAATTTTTCAACGCTTAATCCGGCCACTGCAACATCATGTGGTTCATGCCCAGATGGAGCAAAAAATAATATTACTGAAATTAATTTTGGAGGAGAAGTTATTTATAAAGAATGTACAACTCCTCTAACTATTGCTAACGGTGAGTTAAATCCTCTTCTAAGTAATGATGATAAAGATTCAGCTCAGCCTGTTATCATAAAAAAAACAGTGGCTAATACTGATGAAGATTATTTAAAGCTCACCTATCGAATTGATGGGTCCTGTAAACTTCTAAATGGTACCTTTGCTCAATGTACAAAATACTATGTGCAAGGACAAAACTCTTGTCCAGCGAAACCCAGTGATCATAATGATGGTGATTATAATTTTAAAGTTCCATCTTATGCCAATCTAAGTTTTAACCTAATCGTTAAAGTTGGAGATGAAATTATTCCAGAATCAGCTTCAACATGGTTAAGAGATGCACCTAATCAGCAAATTATTTTTAATAGCCCTGTTTACAAAAATCAAGTCGTTGAAATTACTTTTTTTGTTAATGATACTTCAAATCCAACTATTGTTAATGAGGTGATGAAATCAAAACTTGCGGCCCAAGTTGAAGTTAACACAATTTGTGGTTGCGCCTCAGATGCTGAATGTAATCTAACGGAAGTTACTGAATTACAAAATGGAAATGAGGCCATTATAGATTATATTTGTACTTATCCACAGCCAAACTTACCCGAGCAACCTCTACAAGAGACCATCTATGTTTCATCTAGATCTGTTCCCATACGCTTCTATGATTTAAATGGTGTTGCCTATGATACAATTAATTCAAACACTCCTTTGCAAGAAGGGAGTGTTTTTTACTATAAAGAAGGAAATACATTAAAACCAAATAATATTAACTCTTCTGCTCCTTCTTATATTGGGCCTAATGAAGTTTATGGGAACATGAATGTATTAGTAGACGCAAATGTTTCAGCACCTACTGATGCTGATGATACCTATGTTCCCGACAGTGCTCCCAAGCCTCCAGTCAAATTAGATGTCAAAAAAGGTAGGCTGTACAATATCTATGTCGATCAAGGAAGCTTTAGCTCTTGTAGTCAGTGTGGGACAGATTATTACTCAAACCTGAAAAGACTTTTCCCTGAAACTTTTATTGAAAAAGGTGGCGGCCATGTTCCAGATGCTGTTACTTCAAATCCTGCTGATACTTTAAGTAAATACAGAAGAGATGACCTGCTATTTGGGAGGGCCTGTTTTGTCCCGATGACAATGCTTCCCTGGTCCCATGAAGTTTATAATGACCCACAGATCCAGCGTGTTGCACGACAAAATGCTCAGCATATTTATTACGCTAATGGATATAATAGAGATTGGTTTGGTTTTGATTATGGTTCACTTATCGCATCCTATGACGGTGTTAATTGGTTTTCTGTTGGAAATAGAAGAAAAACTACGGCCAAATCGAATAAACTCTTTTTTGCTGTTAATGCAATTATGGGAGATCTCACCGTTGCGGGAAGTTTTAAAGTTGTCATCAGTGAAGTGACTGATTTTGCATCAAACCCAAGTGATGTCGAAGTTGATGTAAATAGTGCCGGTGCCCAATGCCAGAAATACCACTACTGTAGTACTGACTCAGATTGTATCACTCAGCTTGGCTATGACTATGCTTGCCTAAATGTTTCGAACCTTAAAAGTTATTGGCCTAAATTTGATTCATCAGGAGCTGAGATTCCAAATCAAGGAGTCCTTATTAAATTAACATCTCTACTTGATGGCGCTGCAAATGGACAAAATAAAAGATGCGTTTACCGTGGAAGAGGAACTCCTTGTCAAACTGATATTTATGGACCGGTGGATGATCAATCTACCTCTTATGCCAATACAACAGACGTGGCCGCTCATGCATGTGCTCCTAACTATTATTGTGAATCAATTGGAACTAGTTCAAAATTCAATACAACTATCTCACGTTTTGGAAAAGGACCTGAAAATCAAAATGGAGAACATTGCTTATCAAATGACGCAAGTAATGATGACTGTACTGATACTGTTGGAGTTTCAGCCAGACTACCGGGGCGTCCTTATAATTATCAAGGAAACCAAAGCATTCCTGCAACAACTGTCACTCACTTACAAGGAACTAATTTAGGTATCACAGGAATGTGTATTCCAGGCAAAGATGCATCTGCAGGAAGCACTAGCTTTACCAGTTTAAACTCAACTGCTTCATCAACTACTGATGCAACATTTGGAGTCGCACCAAGCCCTGACTTCAGTGTATCAAAAGCAGACTATCTTTACTCGGCATGTCCTACTATCGATGAGGACGAAAATTATATCATATTTGATGGAACACATGAGGAAGCAGGCAGAACTCCCGCGAGTGAAGAGATAAGAAAATATTCTGCCAGTCAAAATATTCTCTCTAATGCTCTTAAACACCCTGAGTTTTCAACACTGGAACTATTTAAAGATATAGGAACTCTCTTTGAAGAAGTTGGGTATCGCTCAAATACATGCCTCAGAGCTGCAGGAGCTTCATGCTTTTCTGATTACGAGTGTGCTCCTAATAATTTAATTAGCTCTGAAGTGAATCAAATATTTACCGCATCTGCCATGAATGAAGCAGAGCTTGAATTCTGGAAAGAAGAACTAGTCTGTTCAAATAAAGTTGATAAAAGACTGCCTTTTAATATTACGGCCAATCCTCTTTATGATGTGAAAGAAAACCGTTGTTGTCGTGAACTTGGAAAAGAAATAACAATATACTCAGCAGAGACTGCAAGTCCTCTTTTTGATGCTAAAAATATCCCAGGGATTGGAATTGACTTAAATGACAACGACCGCTATTCACGTCTAAATACAGTGGCCGACATCATTGGAACAAAAGATCCAGGAACAACTCCTTTACAAAAATTTCTCATTACTCCTTCAGTCGATAGCGCTACAGCGAGTACGAGTTTAAGCTTACTTGAGCAATATAAAACATTTGATACTGCCGCATCAAGGACTTGCTGTACCGAAAACTGGGTTCGAAACTTCCATGAAGATAACGGTGGTGGTGGACATACGTGGGCAGCGGGTAAACTACAAGGCTTTAATAAAGAAGGGTTGCGATGTCTTTCTTGGAATCCTAATACTACTAGTAATTTTTCTGGTTCAGGGACTGACCCTTATACCTGTAGTGCTGCTTTTTGGAATACTTCAGAGTGTGAGATTAGAAATATAAGTGGCGCCGATGAGAATAAATACTTAAATTGGCTCGCAAAGTTAGAACTCTTAGGGATTCCTCAGATTATGCTTGAGACACCTACTCACACAAATGGAGTGGCCTGTATTGTTGACGGTGATGGAACTGACGATCAAACTGCTGCAGCAGCAGGAACTCCCATTCCAAATACCATCGTAAGTGGAGCAGCTCCTGAGTATAATGATGGTTCCGGAAACCTACTTTCAGCAGCTGATTCTAGTAATTTTTATCTAACCGATGACTCTGAGTTGAAGATGGTTTTTGATGATAAAAAAGTCACTTGCTGTATGCCTGCTGGGGAAGATGTGGCATCTAATATTACATCAGAACAATGTTGTACTGGAGTTAAATCTGGTAACAAATGCTGCTTAAACGATTTTACAGATATAACTCTTTACTTAAATCGTTATGTTTCATCTGAGGCCAATGGCCTAAACGATAGCTTGTTTGATAAGTCCACAGGGTATTTTAAAAATAAAGAAGATACTCTGGCCGTGGCCAAAATTAAAAATATTTGTTGTTCATGTAAGGCCGCATTTGGAGTGGCCATATCAGAATTATTTGTCCCTGGAGCAGAGGTTAATCCAGATGCTCGCACCAGAAGATTTTTATATTCTGACAGTAATGTGGATAATAACGACGAAACAGGAAATAAATCAGATATTTTTAATGCTAAGATAAAATGGAATAATCACTTATATTGTGTTCCCCAGGACTACCCAGATGCCATTGATATTTGTGGGGGGAATAATTCAGGCAGTGGCGGTTCTATCTAGATTGTCATAAACAACAATGCTGCCAACAAAACGCGATAAACAAAAAAGCCCATAAAACTCACCTTTGAAATAAGTTTTATAAAATAATGAATAGTTAAGAGTCCAAAAATAAAAGAAACAAAAATACCCACAAGTAAAACACCTAATGATTCTCCACTTGCTACCGTCTGAGAATATTCGGGGATTTTATAAATAATTCCGGCAAAGATAATAGGAAGTGAAAGCAGAAAAGAAAAAGAGCTTGCCTCTTTTCGGCTTAGCCCCATCAGTCTTGCGGCACTCATGGTAATTCCAGAACGACTGACTCCTGGGAATATGGCGAAGGCCTGAGAAATACCAATAATCAGACTTCCTCTCCATGAGAAATTCTCTTCCATGGGGGAAATCTCACGGGCGTCATTATTCTCTTTTCTATCTGTAAGAAAAAGGATGAGCCCAAAAAAGGCCAAGTTAATAGCTATTAAGCTAGGTGTACGGCCATAAGTTTTTGCAAAATCTTTAATAATGAAAATCATCACAACTGTTGCAAAAGTAGAAAAACAAAAATTTCTTATAAAAAAATAATCCCGGTGCTGTTCGTTCCACTTAAATAAGGCAGGAAATAGGCACTGAATATATCTAAGAATATCCCATCTAAAATAAATAATAACAGCAAAGGCCGTCCCCAGATGCATCATCAAGTCAAAAAACACGCCCGGATCTTCGATATGCATAAAGTGGGGAAGTAATGCTAAATGGCCACTACTGCTTACAGGAGCAAACTCTGTGATACCTTGGATAACACCATAAATAGCAGCTGAAATTAAGTCCATTAACTACCCGATTCAAAAAAAGATTTATTATTATTATCTATTGCACTTTTTAAGTCTTTAAGATTTATCATGACTTTGCGGCCAAACTCCTCATCCTCTTCGCTTAGCTTTCTCTTTAGTATTTCAAAAACTTGAATAAAACCATGTAAGCTCTCTTTCAAGACCTTCAGATGTAGCATTTTATTTTCTTTGAAAAGAAGTGATGCTTGTTCATAGAAATTCTTAAAAATAAAAAGACCTAGTTTTTCAAAGTTTGATTTATTTACTTTATTGCTCATGATTAAGTCGAGAACCCCAAAAATATTATTTTCTTTTATTGGACTTAACTCAGTTGAATCCTCAGGAATAAGGTTTAAATCTCGCAAGAATCCTTCATAGAAGTTTTTCACATAATTTCTGGTATCAAACTCAAATTTATAAACAACTCCACGAGCATTATCTAAAGGGATTAAATAGTGGCCCAGTGTTTTGGCCGGGTTATCTTTAATAATTCTTATGAAATCTATATTACCTATTTTCAAATATTGAATCTCTGATATCGGTTCCTCGTCCAAGATAAAGTTAAATGAATCTCTTAGATCAATATGGCCTTTTAGA
>CAYGUN010000030.1:0-14733 GCA_964353025.1 uncultured Bacteriovoracaceae bacterium | reverse complement strand
GCGAGGGAGTGAGAAGAGTTTTTTCAAAGGCCGCAATAGCGACACCAATATTTTTGTAGTTAAAGGCCTTATCATTATTAAACGCTTGATTAAACTGCTCTAAATAACCAGCTTCCAATAATTTCTTCAAAGCGGCTTCTTCACTTGGGAGACCATGTTCAATAGGATTAAGAATGGGACCTATGGCCTGAGCAGCTAAATCTTCGGCCCTTCCATCCCAAAATTGGGCCAGGTGAAAAGCAGCATTATAAACTGTAGGAGAATTTCTATCCCCTCTTGTACCATCATGGCCGGGAGAAGTTTTTTCATTATCAACCCCAAAATTATCTAGCCCATGACATGAGTTACATGAAATTTTGTTATTCTTTGATAATGCTGTTTCAAAATATAGCTTCTTCCCTAAAGAGATGAGTTTTGACTCTTTCTTTGTATCAATTAAGGAATCAGGTAGGGGGTCAAAATTTTCTTTTGCCTCAGCTAATAAATCTTTATCTGTTTGAGTGATAGGTTCTTGCTTATTACAAGCAACCAGTATAAATAAAGAAAATAATCCTACTGCAACTAATTTCATCGCAACTCCCCTTTTTTATAATAACTATTTTAATGAAAATCGAAGTCGTGTCTCATCAATAAAAGTGAAGTCCCCATAAGAATTCTTTATTTGAAGTAATTACAATGACTTAAGAGCTATTTCTTGCAAATCTGTGATGCGTGCCGTAAGAAGGTGGAATGAAAAAATTCTCTCCCTCGTTGGAAGCAAAAATTCAGACGGCCAAAGATAAAATGAATCCCATTAAACTTGGAAATATTCATTTTGATTCCCCTCTACTGCTTGCTCCTATGGCCAGTATCTGTAATTGGCCCTACCGCTTATTAATGGAAGATTTAGGATGTGGCGGAACTGTGAGTGAGCTCATCTCTTGCCACGGTATCAATTATGGCAACCAAAAAACTTTGGATATGCTTAAAATTGACTCTCGCGAGAGAAATGTTGGCATCCAAATTTTTGGAGAAGACGCCCAGGCCATGACCAAGTCCATTGATGTGGTTGAGAGTTTTAACCCCAAATTTATTGATATCAATATGGGCTGCCCGGTGAAGAAAGTTGTCACCAAAGGTGGAGGCTCGGCCCTTTTAAAAGATCCTAAATCTCTGGCCGTTTTATTGGCCTCAATGAAGAAGAAAATGAATGTTCCACTTACTATCAAAATTCGTATGGGGTGGGATGCGGATCAAATTAATGCTGATGAAATCGTCCATGTTGCTCATAATGAAGGTATTGAGTTTGTGGCCATTCATGGCAGAACGCGCGCTCAACAATACACAGGAGAGGCCAAGTGGGATTATATTGAATGGCTTACTCAAAACTCCCCCCTGCCTATTGTGGGAAATGGAGACCTTCATCAAGCTCATCAAGTGCGCGAGCGTTGGAGTAAAACCAATTGCCAAGGGCTTATGATAGCCAGAGGTGCACTAAGAAATCCTTTCATCTTTCTTGAGTCAATGGATGAGAGTTTAGAGTTTAATGCTCGTGATTACTGGGAAGTCATTGAAAGGCTTTATGACTATGTTATGGAGGCCTTTACTCTTGAGAGGACTCGTATTGTTCAATTACGAAAACTCATTGTTTGGTTTAGCGCAGGTTTTCCAGGAGTTGCGAAGTTTCGAGGTGAGTGCTTTAAAACCCAAGATATTGAAGAGTGTATGCGAGTGAGTGAAGATTATTTCACTTCACTCACACAATTTAGAAAACGCATTAATTACTCAGAAACGTTTATGACTTCGGGACATGGTTAATATTTCAAAATAGCAGATTATTTTACAATCAAGTTTTTTTATCTCAATTATTTCTACAAGTTATCTTTCATTGATTCAACGTCACTCTTGCACATAAAAAAAACCCCAGGTATTAACTGGGGTTTTGCTATTAACCTTAATCCAATTTCCGAACGAACGGGGATTAAAAGTTTATCGTAACACAAAATGGGTGGATTGAAACCATATTAAATAAATTCAAATAGTTAATGTGGAAGCAGTGTCTTAAATAATTTATTACAATTTTCTTTAATTACTTTCTTCGTTTCAACTATTTTCTTACCAGTCCAAGTGTAGGCTTTATCTATTGGCTTCTCAATAGTTTCAACCAGATATTTCACTTGTGGAGCTAGCTTTTTACCTAAAATCGTATCGGCTACGAAAGTAGCAGTTATATGGCCAGCAAAACTTACCAGATAAGATGCTC
This sequence comes from uncultured Bacteriovoracaceae bacterium, assembly GCA_964353025.1. GTDB lineage: Bacteria > Bdellovibrionota > Bacteriovoracia > Bacteriovoracales > Bacteriovoracaceae > CALFYV01. Next base: position 12,491 of record CAYGUN010000030.1, on the reverse strand, counting down.
CTGTATAGGCAACCGTTTTCGCTTGCATATAAAGAATTCCAAAATTACTTCCAAGAACAGTTGTCGCATACGAACCGATAAGATTCCACATTAAGAGAACCATTTCATTGGCCTTGGTAACAAACTGTCTATTTCCAGCTGCGTACTTAAAAACATTTTCGCCGTTTTTAATAATCTGCTCAGCTGCCTTGACGGCGTCATCCCCTCCGCCATCAATGAAGGTCGGAAGAGCTTTGCCATATTTTTGATAAAATTCATCTAACTCATCTATATATTGCTTAACTTGGGCAGGATTGTTTTTATCAAGGGCAATCCCAATTCTTGCCAAAATATTATTATGGGCTTCTCTAATAATTGCGAGCTTATTTTGAAATGTAATGATCGCACCATTAATAGGGATCCAAATCCAAGCGTAGTACCATAACCCCATTGCGGTACCCCACTGCTTCGCCAGGAAGGATTGCCACATACGAGAACCAAAAGTATCTCCAAAAGCATGTCCTGTTTCATTGGCCATATAAAGAGAAAGCATTGTTGTTGTTACACCAACAAGGGTAAATGGAATAAAGGCCTTAAGTCTAGAGAAGAATTTTTTCATTAAAAATCTTTTTCCATATTGAACTTCTTCAAAATCAACTGCTTGCTTAAGAAGCTTTCCAAAGGTTCGACCAAAAGTCATTCCTCCATTCACCATTTTATCTGCTTGGACTTCTGTAACCCCCATCCTTTTGAGCTTGTCTGTAATAAGTCGATTTGCAACTTCTGTATCAATTTTGACACCTTGGTTATAACTTAGAAATGAATCCGCTGGATGAAGAGTTGAATAAATCCCAAGCTGCATCCCATAGTCTGCCATGTAATCCCCATTAACCATTCCAAACATTCCATTTGGATCGTAGGTTAAATTAACAGGATCTAAAGGATTGGCCCGTCCCCCATCAAAAGCATAAATCCATGGCATAGGAAGCATGTCCATCGAAGATTGTCTTATTGCTTGTGCTCCTGTTGCAGCATCCGGAACACCATTCATAAGCTCTCTAGCGGTTGAGTAACCTAAATCTGACCAATATTTAGGCCATCTTTCGGCAAATACTTGTTTCATGTTCGCTGTTAATTTTCCTTTGTAAGCTTGATCAAAACTTGCTTCATTCCATTTTTTGAAACTATCATGAGCTCCTTCAAATATCGCAAGTTTTTCTTCTTTGGTTAAGTTTTGAAGACCTTTAGCAAAGTCCTCTTCCGAGTATTTACCAATTGTCGTTTGTAAATCATTGGCCATAACCAAAATCATATCCTTTTCCTTTGGAGTAGCCGCATTTTGCAGTTTATAGGCCAAGAAATCATCTAACCCCATATCCCCTTGCTGGATAATAGGAAGATGGGCATAATACCAAGCCATAGCTTTTATATTTCTTTTGTTATGAATTTTCTTTTCAATTTCAACCCTTCTTTGGGCCAATTCCTCAGATGAAGCTGAAATAGGATTCATCCCTTCAACAACAGGATAAGGAATATTCACTTGAGAATTCCCAATGGAAAGACTTTTCGTTCCCATGCTTACACTCGGGTTTTGTCCAGCTTGCATCATTGGAATCAAATTAGGTTGATTAAACTTCTTAGCCAGCTGCCTCAATGGAACAGCTGTAATATAGCCCGCAGCTTTCATACCTGCTTGCATAAGAGTTGTAAGCATTCCCTTTTGATTAATGACACCACCAACAAACATTCCACCTAAATACATGACATAAGCAGAATTCATCATGAGTGCAATTTTCCAAGCAGGATTGGTGAACTCAGGATAATTAATGATTGGGAATTGTCTTCCCGCTAAATGAAAAGCGTATGTCCCAAGCCAATTCATTCCATCAACAACAGCAGAAGCCCCTTGTGAAGCCAAATCAACTAAGGCCCCATTTGTCATTGAATTAATTCCAACTGAAGCAACAACATAAAGACCTACTTGTCCTGAGTTTAAGACAAGCTTTTTTAATCTACGTGCAACTTTCCTTCTTCCTTCTTTAGTAAAATTTTGTCTAAATTTTGCGGCCATACCTCGCATTTTACTTGCTGTGCCATGAATGACAGTATCATATGTTTTGGCCCATGCTCTTTTGAGTTTTGTATTATTTTTTAATAACCAATCCTCTTTCTTTTTCATAATGGCCATGTGCTCTTCATAATTTTTTGACCATACATCTAGGAATAATGGCCTCCTTGGACTTGGATCATTATGGATAGCTTTCGCATTATCATAGAGAGTTTGAGCATTTTGAAAAGACGTTGCCTTAAAAGCAGATTTAATATTATCATTACTCATAACTTCTGCTAATCCATCATCTTGAATACTCTGGATAAGCTTCTGCTGAGCTTCCTCTCCTATTGTGGCCAACTCATCAAAGAATTTTTCGTAATTGCTTTTAAATAAATCTGGATTTTCAAAAATTTCTAATAGACCATAAGTCATCGTATCTTCAAAAAACTTCATATTTACACTCGAGCGACTTATAACTGAAACGGGCTCTTCTTGTGAGTTGTAAATAATAATATCTCCTTCAACAAGATAAGGAATATCAGAATCTGTGGGAATTAAACCTTTTGCTTGAAGTATTTTTTCATCTAACGGTTTTGTATCTTCCTTAACTAAATTAATTTTAAAGTTATCATTTTTATCTGCGCCTTCAGGGTGCCAAGCTACATGAGAGACAAGAAAAGGATTTTGACCAAAGAATTTACCAAAAGATGCTTTTTCAACGGTATACAACTTTCCATCTTTTGCCATGATAAAAATATAATTTTCATCAAGAAGAATATCTGTTGCATCTAGTCCTGCAATAATATGCTTGTAAGGTTTATTACCCTTAAGAGTAATATGAACTTCACCTTCAACGGCTTCAATTGTCGTCTTTTTGTATGGTTGAGAAGTATAAGGAATATCGTACTCCATAACATTATCATAAAGATTAATTCGACTCCCCTCAGGTGTTTCAAGATACTGAGTAAGCATGCTAAAAATATTATGCTTATCTTTTGCTATCTGAGGTGGCTCATCTCCCTCCTTAGCTTTTGCAACGGCTTCTAGAAACTCAGAGTAACTTTTTTGATTTTTTTTAACTGCTTGTATGGCCTTAGGAGTGTTATCTAAATTTCCAGAAGCAGCATAAGCCATCACTGGAGATAAAGAAAATTGAACTACTAGAACTAGCGCAACAACTCGGCAAAGGTGCTTCAGCATTTTGTCTCCTCAAATTTAAACAACCTTTAATTTTTACCACATAGCGTAAAATCATCAATAAAAACCGTCCTTTACTATAAACTATTCACGTTTCCTGCCCCTTTATCTAACTGAAATTACGTAGCACACGCTTATTCCAAGAAAAACCAAGGCCATTTCAAGCATTTTCAGGAGGTTAATTTAATTTTTGCCCTTCTAAGACCGATAAATGCTCATAGAGGTGGAGTGGATTGAGAGAGTTGAGAAAACTTGTAAATTCCTTATTAGTTCTTGCGCTATTTATTCAAAATGCGGCTGCAGGCGTTTGTGATGAGTATGCAGATAACATCACCAATTCAGATCTAGAAATGGCCGCAAGAACTAGCAATAATATCGTGAAAGAATTTTGTGGTGCTCTTCCTCCAGAAGACAAGGTTATAATGGCAGAGGCCTGTACTGCTCCCTATCTCTCCTACCAGGAATTACAAAAGCGCTATAATGAGGCCCTTTCCCGTGCCTTTGTAGTTAAAGGTCTGATTGAAATTAAACATGACTTCTATGAACAAGAAAAAAATATTGTTCAAACGCGCAAAGAGCAACTAAATAAAGTAAAAGAGAAATATGATGCTTTTAACGATACTGTCAACCGAGCTTTGCTCCTAGAATCAAGTTTTCAAAATACCTTCTCTTTCAAAACAGATCCCACCAAAGATGATTCCGAAATACAAACAGGAACTCCTTTTCATGCTTATATGAATTACCTTCAACAGGTGAATAAAAACACAGTGAAAAAAGAGGACCTTATTTTAAATAAACCTGAAACTCTTAATAAGTTTATTAAAGATCAGCTTTGTAGTACCAATAACTCAACGAATCTTTGCCAAACTTTTAATGATAATAAAACAACTGATAATCAAAAGAAAGTTCTCTTTGATCTTTTCACTACTCGCTATAACTTTGAAGGACAGAAAGGAGAACGTTCAGGCATTCCATCTGTCCAGGACATTGAATTTGTTAAATCTATATCTGATAAGCCTGGCTACCTTCAACGCTTTAAACAAGCACTCAAAATTAATGAAGGCATTGAAGGGACAACACCAATGAGTGTCGTTCGCTACAAGAAAAAATACCTTGATAATATGGAAAAAGCTATTAGTGAGTATGACACTTCATCAACTGAAGAAAATAAAACAAAAATGCTGCAAGAGTTTAAAAATGTGGCAGAGAATTCAAAATTTATAAATAAGATGAGTGTCGACAGAGTTGACTTTGAAAATGCTGCTATTAAAAAACTCTTCGCCGGTCATGAAATGCAACAAAAAGAGAAAAAAGTAAAAGACAGAGTAAAAATAAACTATGATAAATTTTATCAAGGAATAACAGGTCGTGAAGATGAGGACGCTGAGCAAGGAGTTACTGAAGAATCTCTCTCTCAAGTGATTAATACTTACGAAGATTTTCAAAAAACCACCAATCAAGATTTATTAGATATTGAACCTAGATTAAGTGAGACACTCTATAGTAAGTTAGTTAAAGACTATACGTCACACCTTGAAGCCGCCTATCACGAACTTAACCCAAGGGAGCTTGAAGTTAAAAATCAGCTTGAAACTCAAAAACTTAAAGAGGCCAAACAAAAATTACTAAATGAGAAGAAATCATGTTTAGATAAGGCAAAAGAAATCGATGACTTTGGACGCGAGCTTAAAGGTTTTGATGATATTGCCAAATGTATGTTGGGTGATTTTTACCATGAAGACATCGATTTAAATAAGGCCTTACAAGATTCTTCTGATAACTATAACCTCTATAAAAGTCTTATTCGCAGGATAGAAGAAAGCGAAGGCTTTAAAGGACTACAAAAAAAGAAAGAAGATATGATTCTCGAGTATATGCAAACTTGCCAAGAAAGATTTACCACTAGTAAGTATTCTTATAGAGTAAAAGGTTGTGATGGAGATCTTCATGAGACAACTGAAGATAAAACAGTGATTGAACTCATTGAAAATGGCTTGAATATTTCAACCTTTATCACGGGGGAATTGGCCAAAAAAATTCAAGATGAGCAAGCTGCCAGAGAGCAAGCTGAAAAAGAAGAGACAACACCACCAGAAACACAAACAACTGACACGACTACTGATAATCAACCTAATAATAATTCCCGTCGAGATAATGATGAAGACGAGGTAGAAAATACCAGTCCAGAGGGACGTGAGGTGGTTTACGTAGAAGATTACTTTGGAGAAGGAGAAAAAACCTATCAACCTTCTACCCTAGACGCTATTGTTCAAGGCTCTTTTAATGGAGCTGCTGCCATGGGGCCATCTTTTTTAAGGTATCAACAAATGCGTTATCAATCTCAAGCAGCAATGGCAGATGCGCGCTATAGACAAAATCAGTATTTGATGAACAGCTTTAGTCCCTATCCGAGTTATTATCCTCAAGTTAATAATGGACTTATGAGTAATCTCACTTATCAATCAGGCCTCTATTTTAGAAGCCCTCAGACTCCTATGTATTATTATAATTCAAATAACTCGAGTTACCTCTATAGTGGTATCAATGGGACTTACTCTCCATACTCCAACTACTACTCCCCCGGAAATTCAAGCTACACCAGAAGTGCCACAGGGGCCGGAAGTCTAAATATTCCAGTGAATTTTGCTCGCTAAAAAAAGTGCCCATTATTTTTGACATTTGTTTTTCGACCTTCCCTTACAACCTCTTGAATTCCAAACATTTACACCTATTAGCTGAGCGAAGCAGTACAATAGAGATTGAATGAAAAGGGGTAAAGCTAACTCATGGATTTTCCGAAAAAGATAGTAGGGAAATTCTTGAATTTATAGGGATGTAAAGAATTAGATGAAAAATATTTGGTTATTAATCATTTTAGGCCTACTTACAGGTTGTATTTCAGAGGCACCTTCTAAGAGGCTTGGAGATACGTCAGATAGCAATAGCTCTGATGGTAATGACGATGGGTCAGATGCAAGCTCTAGTGCAATTTCATTTTATCGAAATGGTTATTTTCAATCATTAACGATTGATTCAAATTTAAATGATGTCATCTATATGAGAGGAAGTGCGATTCAAAACTTTTTGGCCGATGACGACCTCTATTCCTCTAAGTATTGTATCCTCATTAATTTTAGAGATCTTATTGTGAGTGGTTCTGCAGTGAATCTTCAACTAAGAGGAAGAGCAGTTCCTATTTCATTTAATAATTTTTCAAGTGGTACGGCCGAAAAACTTTTTCGACTTGAGTTTCAAGATAAATCAACAAATCAAGCTTCTTGCCAAGGTAATATTGCACTAGATAACCCTAACTCAAGTGTTCCCACAACTTTTACCAATGCAACTGCCAAATATCTAATTACTGAATTATGTCCTGATTGTTTAGGACTTATTAATAGTGATGAAGTTTATCTCTACAATACAGATGGAACAAATATCACCAGTCGTGTTGAATACAGTTCAGTGTCTTCATCTTTTCTTAATTTGGAAAATTTAACCTTACTCATTAATAGTAATAATAATACAACTGATCCTAATTCAAGTTGTTCAAGTAATGCTTGTCAGGCCCAAGGATTTGACTGTTGTTCTGACGGACAGTGTGTAAATGATGGATCTCAAAAAAGTGGTATTGATACAAGTTCCTCATCCTTTCTAGCGGCCTTACAAGAAGTCCTTGTTCAGCCATCTGCTTATACCAATTACCCTGAATATTTTAATATCTGCTCTGGCGGAAGTGCTCCTACAGGTGATACCGATGATGGCGATCCTGATGTTGAGGCACAGGAAAGATTACAAGAACTGCTCACAGATAAAGACTGTATTGATGAATTAGTACTCGACTCTGCAACAGACCCTTACACTCTTAATTACCTTAGCTTTGGAAGCTACCCTGCAACGATCGATCCGACCAAATGTAGTTATACATCTACTGACTTTATGTATATCCAAACAGTGCTTGAAAGACTTTATAATAAATGTGGTTGCTCTCAAACAACCTTCTCAGATAAGATAAATAATTGTCCGGCCTATAAATATAAAATTTCAGAAACAGATGCCTCTGGAAATCCTTTGGCTGTAGTATGTGATGTCCCTACAGTAGACACTGGACCTCAGCCTTTCCAAGATTTAGATGTGAATGTGATGTCACGTTCTGTTCCTCACAGGTTTTTTAAGAGAGTCGGAGGAGATCCAGTTGATGATCTTTCAAAATACTTTCTTGATACAAGCTTTACCTACGAAGGTGATGATTTCAGCTACCTCGATGGGCTGAATAGAATGATTCCGATTAATGCTGACTTCAGTATGAATTCAATTCTAGGAGCTTTTGATACCAAACTTGATAAGGCATTACCGGCGAAAATGATTGATGTTGATAAAGGTACTGCTTATCTCATTGAAACACGCTCTGGTTTTTATCAAACTTGTGTTAATTGCGCTCGAGATACTTGGCTTAACTCTTTTACTGCTTACCCTACTTCCACTTCTGGAGTTGGACTTAAGGCCATAGGACATACGGCCAGCCGTGATGAGTATGTGACAAATACCACTGGTGGAAATTACGAAGACACTCACTTTGGACGTGCTTGCTGGGTACCTCCTACAATGCTCCCTTATTCTCATACAACAGATACAAACTCTGATACTCAGAGAAAAAACCGTCTTAAAACACAGGCCGCTATGTACGTGAATGGCTATCAAAAAGATTGGTTTGGCTTTAATAAAGGTGCAGTCATTGGCTCTTTTGATGGAGTGACTTGGTTTGCTATTGGAAAAGGGCGAATTGTTACCGCAACATCCAAAAAACTTTTTCTAGCGATTAATGCACCTTTTGGAGATTTAGCAGAAAACACTATTCATACCGTTGGAGTTTCAGAGTACAACCCTCCTGCGACTGCTGCATTATACGATTATGATCCCACTATACCTGATGGATCTCTCCAAAATGAAGCCGCTTCTTGTCAAAAATATCATCAATGTAATGTGGATTCTGACTGCGTTACCCAGCTTGGTTGGGAGTATGTTTGTGCTGATGTTTCACGCACAAGTATGTATAAACCTATCTTTAGTTCTAATGCTAACGAGTATGATGAAGTCACTCCTTCAGCACGAGTTTCAAATGGTTCGAAAACTGTTTCTTTTAAAAAGTGGATATTTCAATCAACCCTACCTGGGTCTTCAAGCAAGCGCTGTGTTTACAGGGGAGCTGGGTCTGTTTGTAGAAAAGATTATGCTGGAATTAAAAATGATACAGGTCGAAGGAAACTGCTTACTTGTGCTCCAAACTTTTATTGTGCAGACCCAGATTCAGAAGTTTTTAATACTCAAGTTGTTCGCTATATTGGTCCATTAGGGGGTCTCCCTTTAGGTGATGGAAATCTTTATGGAATGGATGCTGATATTTTAGGAAGACCATTACACTATATTTCAAACTCCTCTGAACTTTCAGCTCTTCCCAGTGAAGTGCAATTTAATATCAATGCAAATATGGCCCTTAATAGTTCTTCTAGTGCCTGGGGACTATGTCGTCCAGGGAAGGTCTTAACAACCAATCATCTTGATATTCAGGGAGGAGAAGGAGATTACTCATCTCTTGCTACTCATCAAGCTGAAGACTCTTCAATGAGAACGGACTATATTAATCAAATTGGAAATTGTGATTCAAGTTTTGATACAGGTTGGACTCCTGCCAGTTTCTATGACATTGATTTTGATCCTACAACTTGGGCCGGGTCTGCAGATCCAGCTCATGCGGCCATCCCTCCGGTGCATTATAACTGCCCTGTTTTTGATACTGATGGTGACTATCTTTATACAAAAGACGTTTATACAAACTTACTAGAAAGCGCCACCACTGATGATAGGTTGTATGCTTTAGTTGAGTATAATTTAAAGGCCAATAGACAAAATTCATGTGGTCTTCAATCAAGGGATCCAGGTGGAAGCTCTCCATTTACGAGTATCGAGTTAGGAGAATTAAACTCGACTCAAATAACAACACCAGCTTTTGCAAAAAATGCTTGTATGAGGCGAGCTGGTTCTGTTTGCCACACCAATCTGGATTGCTCTCCCAATAAATACCATGCAAACCTCGTAACTTTTTTCTCTCCTGATTATTTTGGAAACGATGCTGAGCTTTCTTACTGGGAAGAGTATTTAGTCTGTGGCCAAGGAGAGCTTGTTCCACAATTAGTAGAAAATGATCCTACTCGAAATAATGATAGGTTTGATCTGTATGACTTAACTAAAAATAGATGTTGCCGTGAACTTGGAAAAGAAATCACCATATACTCAGAAGATATGCTTGATTTTTCATTCACGCAAAATGCAGATGCAACAGATAAGACATTTAGTACGACTAAGTTTGGCTTTGAATACCCATCAGACACTGCCAGGTATTCAAGGCTTGCTTCTGTAAATATGCAAGAAGCCTCTGTAAGCGCGGGAGAACTTATTAGTAATGGCCTAAGTGCACGAACTGTTGATTCAACTGCTGACAATGATGGACTTATAAGCCTCATTGAAAAATACCAATGGCGAACATTAAGTGACTCGGCATCAAATACTTGTTGTGGTGGTGGATGGGTTCGTAAGTTTGCCGATGGGACGAATGACTGGACTCGAAATGATAGGTTTAATATTAATGTATCAAACTTTCGATGCTTAAATTATCAATCCCCCGTTATTTTTAACTCAGATCCTAGCAGCACTTTCGGATTGGCAGCGGGTTACAATTATATTGATAATAATACGAGAGATGGTGAATACAATATGTTTTGCCAAGATGATATTGCCGCAGATGAGTCAAATGCAGGATGTGCTCAAGTTTCTTTTGACAGCGCGGGCTCTGGTTTTGCCTCATCTGCTCCTGTTCTTGATACAACAAATCAGAGAGTTGATGTTATTTTTGGAGCGACCTTTGATAGAGCTGTTTTTGATTTTTCTGCAGCAGCAGGGTCTCATTTCTATCCATATAATGCTATTCCTATTCAATCAATAGATTATTTTTCAGGTCAATATGGGGTAGACGCAAATGATCAGTGGGAGGCCATTGGCTTTCAATTACCGGCCTATATTCCAGCAGATTTTACTGCTACTAATTTTAACCTTGAGATTGTCAATGCATCAGGAGGCAACGAAATGACTTGTACTCCTAGAGCAGGGACTTCTATTATCTTTGGACAAAATTTCAATCCATCTTCCGTAGGTGACGCTGGCTGTGATGGTGCTGCTGGCATTTGTCACTATTGCTATTATCCTGACTCTGGAGTCCTTGCTGTGAGGCATGACCCAGGAACGCCAGGCGGTGGTCCTATTGCAGGAACTGATTATTTTGTGAAAGTGAGTTTTTCTGCACCAGGGACTCAACATTATCAATTAAATAATAATGCTGGATATGCAGGACGTTCACAGAAACCAGGAAACATGTATTTTTATTTGAAACGCTTAGGTAAATTTGAGCTAACGGGTATTCCTCAAATGTACTATGAGCCTCTTTATTGCTCTGATGATTATACTTCTGTAGTTCCTGGTTTATACGCTAGCAGCATTACTGATGCAGCATCGTTCGCAGGACACTCAAGTGCAATAACACTTCCTAACAATGCTGTTGACACAAGGCTTGATACTCCCAACAGTCGTTCAGGTACTCCTATCGTTTCAGCTGCTACCACTACCATTGATAATGGCTCTGTTGTAACAAAAGATGGGCTAGATCACCCCGAAATTTTCTCCGGACATGAATTTAAATGTTGTATCAAAATAGGAAGAAATACAACAGGTGCAGGATATTGTTGTAGTAACTTTGCCGCTGCTGATAACACAGATCTTGATGGTGATGGTGATGTGACGGAAACAATCTGTAAACTACCAAAAGGAACTGACTTAAGTGTCTATTTTAACCGCTTTGTTTCAGGTGAAGGTATTGCAGACAATCTACCAGGTGGGGGGTTTAGTGAAACTGACTTTGATCCAAATACAGGTGAACCTCTGATGAACTCTACTGTCTATAATAAACTGATTACTATTGGGGACGCCTATTGCGAAAATGAAAAAACTCGCAGAGGTGCCGCCTTTGGTACCTACTCTGGAGAGCCCAAATCGTTTTCTGGAACAGGAGGTAGTTCTGGTGGAGCTGCTCAAAGTGGAAAATTTGGAATTGTCGATTCTGTTTCTGACTTTGATGATGGATCTGGTGGTTCAGGACAACCAAAAGGATACGATTTATTTACGCAAGGCTATAGATGGAATCACCATGTTTACTGTGATGATGCTGGCGGTGGTAACTAATTAATGCTAAGATTATGTTATGCCTAATAATAAAATAGCAAAAAAGCCCAGCGATACAACTATAACCATGAGAGAAATGGTTATGCCTAACCATACAAATCCACAAAATACTATTTTTGGTGGAGTGGTTATGAGTTGGATCGATATCGCTGCGGCCATGTGCGCAGCCAAACACGCAGAAAAACCAGTTGTCACAGTTCATGTGGATGATATTGATTTCAAGGCACCTATTAAAATTGGTTGCCATGTTATCATTCAAGCTTCTTTAAATTATGTCGGCAGAACTTCAATGATTGTTGGTGTGAGTGTTGAAAGTGAAAATCCATACACTGGTAAGAGAGTTCAAACGACTAAGGCCTATCTGACTTTTGTGGCCCTAGATGAAGATGGAACTCCTACCACTGTTCCCGGGCTTGAACTTGAAACAGATGAAGAAAGACGCCGCTATGATAATGCGAAAAAACGAGTTGAAAGCCACAAGAAACTTTTAAAAGATCTTAAATAGTTTTTCCTCAAAAAAAAGGGCCCGAAGGCCCTTATTATTAAAAAGTTATTTTATCTAAAACTTTATCGACTATTCCATAGTCTAAAGACTCTTTAGCATCCATCCAGAAATCACGGTTAAAATCTTTCATTAACTGTTCGTATGATTTCCCTGTATTCTCCGCTAAGATTCGGGCAAGTCTCTCTCGAGTTTTGATAATTTGCTTCGCCGTTATCTCAATATCACTGGCTTGACCATAAGCTCCACCCATTGAAGGTTGATGAATCATGACCTTTCCACTTGGAAAAATAGAACGCTTACCTTTTGTACCGCCTGATAAAAGAATCGAGCCCATAGATGCTGCCATTCCCATGCATACTGTTGCAACAGGAGAGCTAATCATTTGCATGGTATCGTAAACAACCATCCCACTTGTGACAACACCACCCGGGGAACTGATATACATGGTAATTTCCTTACCTGGATCAAGGG
>CAYGUN010000029.1:0-15170 GCA_964353025.1 uncultured Bacteriovoracaceae bacterium | reverse complement strand
TGCTGGTCGCGTTCTGATTGTGCGCGACTTTGGAAAAGCGGCCTTCCTTCAGTGTGATGATGGAACCGGAAAATTCCAAGTTTATATTAAGAAAGGAGTTGTCTCTGAACAAGGTTTTGCTCAGTATAAGCTTCTTGATTATGGAGATATCATTTGGATAAAAGGTGATATTTTTAAAACAAATAAGGGGGAGCTCTCTTTAAATGCCAAAGAATTCATGATTGTTACTAAGTCGATTCGTCCTTTGCCTGAAAAATTTCATGGGTTAACTGATCCTGAATTAAGATACCGCATGAGATATGTGGACATGATTATGAATCCTGAGACTCGTGATAAACTTCGTAAAAGATCGCAAATTATTCGTTTTATAAGAGAGTATTTTTATGGGCGAGATTTTTTAGAGGTAGAAACTCCCATGCTCCATTCCATCGCGGGAGGAGCTGCTGCTAAGCCCTTTAAAACTTTTCATAACACTCTGGGAATGGATCTCTATATGAGAATTGCCCCTGAGCTTCACTTAAAAAGACTGCTTGTTGGTGGTTATCCTCGAGTCTTTGAAATGAATAGATGTTTCAGAAATGAGGGGATTTCTTATAAGCATAACCCCGAATTTACGAGTATCGAGTTTTATTGGGCCTTCGCCACTTATGAAGATTTAATGGACTTAACTGAAGACCTGATGAAAAAACTTGTAGCAAAAGTTAATAAGGGTTCGGTGGTTAAGTTTGGAGAGAATGAGATTTCTTTTGAAGGTAATTTTGAAAGAATGACTATTAGAGAAGCTGTTGTTAAGCATTCAGACCTATCTGAATCAGATCTAGAGAATAAAGATAAAATGATGGCTTTATTGTCTTCCAAGACAGAGTTTAAAAAGGAAGACTTAGTTAAGTTATCTGCTGCAAGGCTGATGGTATTGTGTTTTGAAGAATTTGCTGAGTCAAAACTTATTCAGCCAACTTTTATTACCCAATACCCAACAGAAGTTTCCCCACTTTCAAGAAGAAATGATGAGAATCCAGACTATGTTGATAGGTTTGAGTTTTTTATTAATGGTTGGGAGATGGCCAATGCATTCTCGGAGTTAAATAATCCGACCGATCAATTAGATAGATTTGCTGACCAAGCGATTATGAAAGATGAAGGTGATGAAGAAGCTTGTGATGTGGACTACGATTACGTCAGGGCCTTGGAATATGGAATGCCACCGGCAGGAGGTTGGGGGCTTGGAATTGATAGGCTTTGCATGATCTTAACCGATAGCCCCACTATTCGTGATGTTATTTTATTTCCTCTTTTAAAGAAAGAAACTTACTCGTCAGAGGAAGAAGAAGAGACTTAGTGCATTTTTCAAAGACGAAAGTACCTTTTACTGAACTAGCTAAAGTTACCTTAGTTGGAAAACAATCGATTCTCTTTTTTATTGCGACTATTTTAAGTTTTGGCTTTTCTATCTCTGTTATCCTTTCAACTGTTGGGCTTATGGATGGTTTTGAGCAAACTTTGTTAGCAGGGCTCCAAAAATCGAGTGGAGATATTAAGCTTTTAAATCGGAATGGTTTTTTTACTGATAAAAAAATTATTCAAACTGTCTTAAAACACGCTGACATAAAATCTTACAGTGAGATTTTACAATCAGAAGGCTTTTTTATGAATGATAATCGTTCTAAAGGAGTCGTTCTCAAAGGTGTGAATGCAAAAGATTTTAATAATGTAACTGGACTTAAGATTCAGCTTGCTCCTGGAGAAATGGCCATAGGCAAGGAACTTGCTGAGCAGATGTTACTTAAAAAAGGGGACTCTGCTGTTATTGCTTTTGGAAAAGGTAACCAAGGTATTAAATCATTACCACTGATAAAAAGAATTAAAATAAGCTCTGTAGTGGAGCATGGAATTTATGAAAAGGATTTAAGATTTGTTTATCTACCTTTAGGTGATTTACAGAACTACTTAAGTTTAGAAGATAAGTTTAATATTGTTTTTTTATCGCTAAAAAATTCTCAAATGAAGGAAGTCGAAAATACAGTATCCAAATTAAGAGAAATAATTGACTTTCCTTTGGTTGTACGACCATCATGGGATGAATTTGGAACATTTTTAGATGCAGTGGAGATTGAGAAAATTTCTATCACCATTGTATTGCAATTAATTGTTATCGTTTCTATTTTCAATATTGCAGCTTTCATTATTTTTATTTCAGAAAGAAAGTCTCAAGATTTCTTTTTGTTTAGGGCCCTTGGTATGAATACTGGAGGACTTGTTAAATTTTGGACTATCATGACTTTCATAATCTGGTCAGGAGCTTGTGCTTTTTCGTTGCTTCTGACATTTATTTTTGACAATTTTGTCTTAAAGCTTCCTTTTTTACAGATTCCGGGAAAAATATATGTCTTAGGTGCTTTGTCTCTTTCTTTAGATTGGAAAGACTATTTAATTGTTTTCTCACTAAGTTTAGTTTGGGTTATTTTAATTACTTTATATGGAATTTTGCGTTTAAAGAAAAAATCGATACTCTATGGATTAAGAAAGGAGTTTGCTTAAATGAGCTTTATCTCTTTAAAGGGTATTTGCAAAAATTACGGCCAAACCCAGGTGCTTAAAAGTATTAACCTTGAGCTTGAAAGTCAGGCCCATTATTCATTGGTTGGTGCATCAGGCTCTGGGAAATCGACATTACTCTATCTTCTAGGTGGACTTGATGGACCAACTTCAGGAGAAATAATTGTTGATAAGCAGCATATTCATAACTTAGAAGATGCTAAACTTGCCTTTTATCGCAATAATTACGTGGGGTTTGTTTTTCAATTCCATTTTCTTCTGCCTTCTATGGATTGCCTCAGTAATATTTTACTTCCTGCCAGAATTGGAGGAAAAGATCTCAAAGCAGTAGAATTGCAGGCCAAAAAATTGGCCGAGGGCCTTGGTGTCACTCATTGTCTTAATAAAATGCCATACCAGCTCTCAGGTGGAGAACAGCAAAGAATAAATATTGTTCGGGCCATGTCACTGAGGCCTAAGATTTTATTGTGTGATGAGCCGACAGGAAATTTAGATTCAGAGAATTCGCAGAAGGTCGTTTTGCTGCTTAAGCAACTGGCCAAAGAATTCGAAGCAACGCTTCTTGTTGTAACTCATGATGAAAAAGTTGCAGCGCATTTTGACC
Organism: uncultured Bacteriovoracaceae bacterium; assembly: GCA_964353025.1. Taxonomy (GTDB): domain Bacteria; phylum Bdellovibrionota; class Bacteriovoracia; order Bacteriovoracales; family Bacteriovoracaceae; genus CALFYV01. The sequence continues at coordinate 12,010 of CAYGUN010000029.1, read as the reverse complement.
AGAAAATAACCATTGAAGATGGTCGGATTATTAGCTAAAATCACTTGTTATTTTAAACTGTAACTGTGCACAGACAAGGGGAATGATGCCAAGTGTAGTATTGGTCATCAGGTTGTTCACGGCTGGGTTTTTGTTTTTCCTTTTGCAAGAAAGCTTCATGGTAGGAAACTTAGAAGCTTCTGAAGACCTTGGTGCGGTAACTAATCTTTTTAGAGTTGAGCAAGTACAGGTAAAGGGCAACAAGAAAGTTGAAGCTGAAGCAATTCTAGAAAAAATTAATATTAAGAAAAATATGCTCATAGATAATTATCTCGTTCGAGATTCTATCAAGAAGATCTATGGGATGAAGTATTTTGAAACAGTTGAAGCTCATCAAGAAGAAAAAAATCTTGTCTTCCATGTCAAAGAAAAACCAATCATTTCTCAGATTGTGGTTGAAGGCAATGATGAAATTTCTGATAGTGATGTCAAAGAGCAGATGAAAACCAAGGCCTTTAATATTCTTGATGTGAATACCTTACAATCTGATATGAGTAGCATTAAGAAGCATTATGAAGAGAAAGGGTTTTTCCTGGCCCAATCAAGTTTTGAAGTTATCCCTCTGCCCAATAAATCTGTCAGAGTTGTTATCAATGTGAACGAGTACGACAAGGTAAGAGTTAAAAAAATCACTTTCCTTGGAAATAAAGCTATTGAAGATGAAGAATTAAAGTCCTTCATGCAGACACGTGAAGATTCTTTCTTTGCTTTTTTCTCAGGCTCAGGAAATTTCAAAGAATTTAATTTTCAAGGAGATATCGAAAGACTTAAGTATCTTTATAAATCGAGAGGGTATCTACAGGTTAATGTGGGGACTCCATCGATTACAGTAACAGAAGATAAAAAATGGGTTTTTATTACAGTGAAAGTTAACGAGGGGCCCAAATTTAAAATCAATAGTATCTTTTTTACGGGAGATTTACTTTTTACAGATCCTGAGCTTCGAAAAGAAATTGCGTTGAAACCCAATGATATTTATTCAGAAGAAAACTTAAGAAAGGATATTCAATTATTAACTGAAATGTATCAGGATAAAGGCTATGCCTTTGCCAACGTGCTAAGGACTCTTGAAATTGTCCCTGGTGAAAACAAGGTTGATATTGTTTTCTCATTTGAAAAAGGAAAGATTGCTTACTTCGGGCGTATATCAGTTAAAGGAAATAATAAGACGAGAGATAAGGTCGTAAGGCGTGAGCTTAAGATTAAGGAAGGGATGAAGTTTTCAGGCTCCGAGCTTCGTAAATCTAAAGAAAATGTTGTAAGGCTTGGTTTCTTTGAACAAGGTAGTGTTATTTTTAATACAGTCTCACCCAAAGATAAAGATAATGTTTTAGATGTTGAGATATCTGTTAAAGAGAGACAAACGGGGCAAATTAGTATTGGAGCAGGTTATTCGACGGCGACAAAGGGCTTCTTTCAAGCTTCTATTGCTCAGAATAACTTTAGAGGGCTTGGACAAAATTTAAATTTCTCAACTTCATTCTCGGCCCAGCAAAAAACTTTTAATCTTGGTTTCACTGAACCTTATTATAACGATACCAAGTGGACTACTGGATTTGATTTCTTTAAGACAAATAATAGCAACCTTAATTCATTTAATTATAATCGATATGGTGCAGATGTACGATTGGGTTATCCTATCTTTGACTACACAAGGATATTTTTAACCTATCAATGGGAGCGTACTCAGCTTGATGGCCGGCAAAAGAACTCTCTAATTGATCCTGATATTCAAAACGGGATTGCTTCTTCTGTTACATCATCCCTTGTATGGGACAGAAGGAATAACATCTTCGAACCAACTGATGGTCACTATGTAAGAGCAGCAGTTGAGTTTACGGGTGTTTTCGGAGATCAGCGCTGGCTTAAATCAGAAGCTGAAGGGCGTTTCTATGAACCAATTTGGGGAGACTTAACTTTTCGTTCAAGGTTAAGTCTTTCCAAATTATTTAAAACAGCTGAAAGAGAAATTCCTCTAACAGAGAAATTCTCTCTTGGTGGATCTCGTAATATGAGAGGTTATAATATTCAAGATATTGGTCCCAAAGAAATTGGAACCAATCTGGAGACGAATAGTCCTGAAGTTTTTAACAAAGGGGGATTATTCTCTTTATTAGGAACTATAGAGCTTGAATACCCATTAGTGAAAGACGCTGGATTAAAGTTTGTTGTTTTTCATGACACGGGCCATGTTTCTGAAAAATATTTTGGGGCCGATAGCGATAGTCATCGGGTTTATTTTGATTATGGTTTTGGATTTAGGTGGTTCTCTCCGATCGGGGTACTGCGCTTTGAATTTGCTTACCCTGTGAATAATGTGGATGGAGAAGATGTAGATAATAATCAATTTCATTTCGATATAGGACAATTATTTTAATATGCTCATTTAAGAGCTTGGAGGACATTATGAAACTTTTACTAGCGCTTTTAACACTGACTTTCTCATTTCAGTCAATGGCAGTCACAATTGGTATCGTTAATATGCAAAAAGTTATTAATACGATTAAAGAAGGTCAATCAGTGATGAAAACTCTTGAAGGATCTTTTAATAAAATGAAAAAAGAGTTGAAAGACGAAGAAATGAAAATTGGAAAATCAAAAGAGAAAATTGATAAACAAAGCATGGTTCTAAGTGATAAGGCCAAAGTGAAAAAACAACAAGAATTACAAAAAATGATGATAGACCTTCAAAAGAAGACAGCTGAATATCAAAGAAAAATTCAACAACAAGAACTTGAATTAAAAGAACCTATTTTAAAAAAATTGAAAGAGATTGTTGAAAGTGTCTCTAAAAATGAAGGCGTTGATATGACGATGGAAATTTCATCACCAATTATTTACGCAAAAGATAAAAAAGATATAACTGATGCAGTTATTAAAGCATACGATAAGAAGCATTCAAAATGATTACAGTAAAAGCTCTAATGGAAATAGATGCTTCTCTTGCCTTTATTAAAGGGGAGTCTTTTGATGGTGAAGTTGTATCTATTGGTCATCACCATAAGGTGGACTCTGCTTATTTGTACTTTGTTAAAAGTAAAAAGTTTTTAGAACGTGTAGCAAATGCCTTTGATGGCAAAACATTAAAAAACTTAGGATTGGTCGTTGATAAGAAGTTTTATGCAAACTCGGCTCAAGACTTCAAGACATTTTATGATAAATTTGATTATATTTTAGAAGCATCAAATGTTGATGTTTCTATGTCAAAAATATCTAAACCTTTTTATGATGAAAAATACAAAAATATGAACTCTCAAGTTGATGGACGACAACTTGGTAATGTTGATATTCATCCAACTGCACGTATTTCTCAAAATGTTTTTATTGGAGAGAATGTGACGATCGGAGCGAACGTGACGATTCATCCCCATGTGACAATTTTATCAAATACGTCCATTGGAGAAGGGACAACTATTTATCCTAATGTGAGCATTTATCATGATGTTAAGATAGGGCAAAACTGTAGGTTTCACTCAAACGTAACAATTGGCGCTGATGGTTTCGGTTATAATTTCCATGAATATATTCATCATAAAGTCTGGCATTTTGGAGGCGTTATTATTGATGACGATGTTGAAATTGGTGCAAACTCAACAGTTGATGCTGGGGCCTTTATTCCAACGAGAGTTGGAGCTGGTTCAAAAATAGATAATTTATGTACCGTGGCCCATAACTGCCAATTAGGTAAAGGTGTTATTTTAGCGGGCACTGCCGGATGTGCAGGAAGCAGTGAGCTGGGTGATTTTTGTTTTGTTGGAGGAGCTGCTAAAATTGCACCTGACGTAAGTTTAGGAGCTGGAACAATGGTTGGAGCTTCTTCTATGGTCACGACTAATTGGCCAGCGGGAAGTAAAATTTCAGGTTTTCCCGCGAGGGAGCATAAGGATTGGCTTCGAGAGCAAGCCTATATAAAAAAGCTTTCAAAGCAAAAGAGTTAATGATGATGTTTACAAAAAAACAGATTTTGGAGTTTTTGCCGCACAGGGACCCTTTTCTTTTTGTGGACTCAATTGAGTCTCTTACAATTGAAGACAAGTCAGTACTTGCAAATAATCCAGTGAAAATGAAAGACCTTATTGGGGCCAAAGCCGTTGGAAGTTTTAGACCTCCCAAAAATCATCCTATATTTGCAGGACATTTTCCAGGTAATCCAATCTTTCCAGGAGTGTTACAGGTTGAAATGATGGCACAAGTTTCTTGTTTTATTGTTTCTTACTGTGTTGAAGGAGATGTATCTGATTCAACACTTGATGTTGCCTTGCTTACAATTGAGAAATCAAAGTTCAGAAAGCCTTTGCTTCCTGAGATGGAGTTAATTGTTAAGTGTGAGTTATTAAAAGTAAGAGGAGAGTTTCTTTCTTTTTATGCACAAGTATGTCATGGAGATGAAGTTATCTCTGAATGTGAATTTATGGCCAAATGTAAAATATTAAAAAAAGAGTAATTATGGAAAAACAATCAACAATTCATGAAACAGCAGTTATTTATCCTGGAGCAGAGCTTGCAAGTGACGTAACAGTTGGTCCTTATAGTATTATAGGATCAAATGTTAAAATTGGAGCGGGTACACAGATTGGTGCCCATGTTGTTATTAATGGGCATACAACAATTGGAGAATCAAACCAGTTTTTTCAATTTTGTTCTATTGGAGAAGCTCCTCAAGATCTATCCTACAAAGGTGAGCCAACCCAAGTTATTATTGGAAACAATAATATCTTTAGAGAATACAACTCGGTTCATAGAGGGACATTAAAAGATAATGGAGTTACGACCATAGGAAATAACAATATGTTTATGGCCTATGTGCATTTTGCTCATGATGTCGTTATTGGAGATAAATGTATTGTGGCTAACTCATCAAACTTTGCTGGCCATGTTAAAATGGGCAATGGGGTTATTATGGGAGGAGCTTGTAATATTTCTCAATATGTTTCACTCGGAAGAAATAGTTATATTGGTGGAGCTTCTGCAGTTGATAAAGATATTCCCAATTTTTGTACGGCCTATGGAAATAGAATCAGGCTTAAGGGAATAAATATCGTTGGTTTGAAAAGAAGTGGGGCGTCCAAACAAGATATTACTGAAGTGGTCGATTTCTATAGAGTCATGGAGGCTTCGGCCCTTTCTCCTCGGGCCTTTGTTGATCATGAAGAGATGATTAGTGAGTATAAAAACAACGCGATTATTCAAGGAATCGTCGATTTTATTAAGAAAAGTGAAGTGGGATTACCCCCATTTATGTCATAAGTTTAGGTATAAAAATGAGTCAAAAAATAAAGACGGCGGTTATTGGTTATGGGCACTTGGGAAAGTGGCATTGCCAGAAAGCACAGGCCCTTGATAGTTGTGATTTTGTTGCTATTGTTGAATTATCAGAGCAAGGTCGATTAAATGCGAAAGAGGCCCATCCAAATATTGAAATTTTAAGTTCAGTTGAAGAGGCCTTAAACAAAGCTGATGCTTTTGTTGTTGCTACACCAACTTCAACTCACTTCGAGATTACAAAAAATCTTCTTTTGGCCGGGAAACATGTTTTTTGCGAAAAGCCTCTTTGTGATTCGATGAAAGAGGTAGATGAGCTTCAAAAATACTTATCAAGTGATCTGGTATTACAAGTTGGCCACAGTGAGCGTTTTCACCAGGTTTGGGGGAGGGTTAAAGACTATATAAAGACAATACCTTCTTCTTTTCATATCAGAATGAATCGGGTGGCAAGTTTTAAAGGTAGGGCCACGGATGTTGATGTTGTCCAAGATTTAATGATTCACGATATCGACATTTTAAATTTTCTTTTAGATGAAGCTCCTGTGAGTGTTCGCTCTTTTGGGAAAAAAATAAGGACAGATAAATACGATTTTGCAAAATCCACTTTCTTTTACAAAGATGGAACCATGGCAGATGTGATGGTAAGTAGAAATCATGTAAAAGAAGTGAGAGATTTTGAAATCTATTCTTCTTTAGGCTGTCTCTATGTTGATTTAATGAAGAATGAGATTTCTTGGGCCCCAGAGGGAGATATTAATGGTGAATATGTTAAGAGTGAATCATATGAGAAAAGAGATCATTTACTGATTGAGCAGGAAAGTTTTTATCAATCTATACTTAATAAAGAACCGGCCATTATTGGTTTTGATGATGGAGCAAAGGCCATATTTCTAATAGATAGAACTCTCATCTCTCTCAAGGCCAATACTGAAGTGTTAATTAATGAGGACGATGAATTCCACCACCACTAATTGCCTAATTATTGCGGGAGAAAAATCTGGAGAAGAACACTCTGAGTCTTTTTTACCCGAGTTAATAAAAGAATCACCTCAGACCAAATTTTTTGGTGTGGGAGGAGATTATTTTAGAAAGCTTGGAGTTGAAACTTTTTATGATATTAAAGACTTTGCCTCAATGGGTATTTCTGAAGTTTTAACCAAAATACCATTTTACTTAAAAGCAGAGGAAAGATTATTAGAAGAGGTAGATAAAAGACAATGTAGAACTGCTATTCTTATAGATTTTCAAGGTTTTAATCTTAAACTTGCTAAGAAGTTAAAAAAGAAAAATGTAAGAGTCCTCTATTATGTGGCCCCTCAAGCATGGGCCTGGAAATCTCACCGGGCAAAAACTGTGGGTGATAATATCCATAGTTTATTTTCAATAATTCCTTTTGAAAAAAAATGGTTTGCCCAAAGGGGGACAGATAAAATTATATCGATCGCTCATCCTTTATTTTTAAAATACAGAGACGACTTACAAGAGATACCCCCAAGAGACTATGAGAGTTTAGAAAGTGGAATAAACTTACTCTTACTGCCCGGAAGTCGAAATAGTGAAGTTCGATCGTTATTACCTGAGTACTTGAAAGCGGCAAAAAGACTAAGGGCCAAATTTCAGGTGAATGTGAGGATTGTAAAAACGAATTCTGTAGAAAATGATATTTATGACTTTTTTGGTGACGAAATTGAGCATGTCTATGAATCAAATGAATTGGCAGATGCATTAAAGTGGACTCATTTTTCTTTAGCAGCAAGTGGTACTGTCACGTTGGCTTGTGCCTTATTTGAAGTACCTACTGTTGTGAGTTATAAAACAACACTTCTGAATTGGTTTCTTTACTCAAACTTAGTAAAATATAAAGGATTTGTTTCGTTAGGTAATATTGTATTAGAACAGGCCGTATTCCCGGAGTTACTACAAGATGATGCGAATGAGTATTTAATCTTTGAGAAACTAAATAAATGGATTATGGGTAAATCATTTTATGAGAAAACTAAAAATATTTTAAGTAAAACAAAAATAAGCCTTACGGGAGAAGATATAAATATCCCTAATTATATGGCGAGAGTAATTAATGAAAACAACTAAGCTCATTAAAAAATTACTTTTATTCCCACTTTCTTATTTGTGGGAATCTATTTATAGGGCCAGAAGAGCTTTTTATGAATATGGAATATTAAGAAGATCTTATTTTAAAGTACCTGTTCTATCTGTTGGAAATCTAACCTTTGGTGGAACTGGGAAAACTCCATTTATTATTTGGTTAACTGATTTTTTTTCTAAGCAATCTCTAACTCCTGTCGTTTTAACGAGAGGGTATAAGGGAAGCTTAGAAAAAGGAAGAGGAGTTATAAAGAGTGGCCAGACTTTTCGCTCTAACCCTGTTGAATATGGGGACGAACCACTTCTTATTTCTCGCTCAATGAAATCAGGAGCTGTGATCGTTGGCAAAAGAAGAAGTGCCAACCTGAGAAAATATTTTGCTGATATTCTCCCTGATGTTATTTTGCTCGACGATGGATTTCAGCATTTAGAGCTTTATCGTGGGTTTAATATTGTTTTATTTGATGCTTCATTGCCTATTGAGCGCTATGAAGTCGCACCCTTAGGCTATTTAAGAGAAGGTTTAACTGCACTTAAAGATGCTGACGCAATTGTTATCAGTCGGTGCGACCAAGTTTCAAGAAAACAGGTAGCATCACTAATTAGTTTTCTAAGCCCTCACTTTCACCCGAGCACCCCTATTGCCAAGATTAGATATATTCCGATAGGTGTTTTTAACAGTTATTATAAAAAAGTCATGGATATTGAAGAGCTTGAGGGAAGAAAGATTATTGCGGTAGCTGCTATTGCATCACCTGAATCATTCTTTCAGTTACTGGAATCTCTTGGTGCTCAAGTTATAGAAAAAGCTAGTTTTCCTGATCACCATTTTTTCTCACCAGAGGATATAAATGAATTGCTAATCAAAGCGGCTTATCATGATGCTATAATCATGACGAGTGAAAAGGATATGGTAAAATTAAGACGTATAAGCCAAGACTCTAGGATTAACTCATTGAATATTGTCCTTGATTTCATAGATGGAGAAGATGCTCTGACAAGTGCAATAAAAAATGCTATTTCGTTTGGCCAAAATAGCAAGGATCTAGGTCTTCGATGAGATATTATTTTATTATCTTATTTTTAATACTTACGTGTGATTGGATCCAAAAAGAGTTGGAACAGTTAGAAGACTTCAAAGGGAAAAAAGGTAATGAACTTTTAGACGAACTAGATTTGGAAAAAGATGTCGTTGATAAATTTAGAGTTGAGAAAAAAGAAAAGAACCTTGAGGTTAAACCTCTCAAAAAAGTGATTAAAAAAGTTGCAAAGTCCAAAAAGAAAAAAAGCAAAGAAGAAATTCTTGATTATCCTGATAATTTTAAAGAACTAGATACAAAATCTAAGAAACTATGGAAAGACTATAAACCTGTTGTTTATATAGGTGAAAGTACTGTTTATGATATTGATTATGGAGCATTAACAATAGGTAAGATAGCTATAAATGTACTCCCGGATGAGAAAATTCAAGGTGAAGATGTTTTCCATTTTGCCGCAAGAATGAAGTCAGCGCCTTTTTATAGTTATATCTATGAAATTGATGATAAAATAGAAACTTTTATTGATAAGAAATCATTTCTTCCGATTAAGTTTTCTTTATTACAGAATGAGAGTAATAAGACAGTTGATGACTTACAATTGTTTGATAAAGAGACATCAAAAACTTATTTCCGTTATAAAAAAGTAAAAAAAGGTCAAGCCAGTTATAAGAAAAGTGATGTTCTGATTCCTCATTTTTTTCAAGATTCATTTTCTGCCATCTTTTTTATGCGTGGACTTCCACACATACCAGGCAAGAAGTATCAATTTCCAGTTGTGACTCGTGGAAAGATTTGGTTGATGGATATTACAATTGAGAAGAAAGAAGAAATTGATACGGAAATAGGAGAGAAGGTGGCCACGAAGGTGAATGTCATCACTCGCTATGAAGGAGACGTTGTAAAGAAGGGTCTTATGACCTTTTGGTTTTCTGATGATGAGCGAAAGCTTCTTCTTAAATTTAAAGGTGACGTAAAAATCGGAGCAATCCGAGGAAATATCGTCAGCTTTCAAAAATAGCCATGAGAGAAAAGCCAAGACTAAGTGATTTAAAGGTTCTATTTGTTTGCCCTAGTAAAAACTGGGGTACCCTTGAGCGAAGGGCCGTGCAAGATGCGACTTACCTTAGAGACTCAGGCTCAGAACCTATTATATTTTGCTTAAAAAATACTCCCGTTTACGAAGAAGCTAAAAAAGAAGACATAAGGATCAAGGTTTATTCAAAGCAAGAAATAAAAAAGAAATTTGAATTCTCTTATTATCGAAACCTCAAGAAAATTCTAGGCATTTATAAATTTGATCTTATTCATTGTTATGGACTTGAGTATATATGGCCACTTTGTATGCTTCTAAAAAAGCATAAGCGGATTCCTTTGTTCTTAACTGTAAATAAAAACATGAGCAAAAACTATAATACATTTTGGTATAAAGTTCTTTTCTCTCGAATTGATCGAGTATTAACTTTTGATGATTTAATCCTTGATTTTGCTCGGGCCATGCTGCCGATTAAGAAAAAAAAGCTTGATGTGATTGGAGTAGGGATTGAAACCAGCCTAGTCGAGCAAAGAAAAGACTCTCAATCCTCTTCTTGGAGAATTGGTTGCTATATTCGCAAAACGACAAGTGATGTAAATTTAGTAACCCCCATCTTTAACTCAATGCGAGCGATGCTCTCTTCACAAAGAGAAGGGGATGAGAAGATTGATTTAGTTTTATTTACGGATACAACTTGGAATCAGTCTCATATTAACAAAGAGCTCAGAGGCTATATTATGGATATGGGGTTAGAAAATAATATCAGGCTTGAAAATAAAATCAGACCGTTATCGGACTTATCAATGCTCGATATTTTCTTGGGCATTGAAACCGGAGAGCCTTTCTTTGATTATGAAGTGAATGCTCTCTTACATGGGGTTCCTATTATCTCTCCTCGTACCTCTTCTAGAGCGACTCTTTTCGGACATGGAAGACAAGTGGGAGAGACTTATAAAATGGGAGACTCGAGAGAGCTTAAGGTCAAAATACAGAAAATGCTAACGAGATATTCAACTTATTCAGAAAATGTGAAATCCCAAAAAGAAGAATTAGAATCTCTTCATTGCCTTGAAAACTATGCTTCAAGCTTATTTGATCTTTATATGAAGCTGCTTGAGCAAAGAGAGCGTTTGTCTAAAGCGAAAGGTTAAATTAATAATAATGATTTCAGTAACTTATGCTGACAATCTCAATTTGACGAATTCTGGCACATTGGGTAGAAATGAGTACTTTCAAAATTCATCGTAGATGAATCTAATGTCTATTTAAAAATTAAGGTAGGAAATTTATGGCCAACACAACAAGCGGCTTACCTGCATGGGTAAGTGACTTCGAAGTAGTGACAAACGAAGAAAAAGAAACTGTCAGAAAAGACCCTGAATTTGAAAGTCTTCTTGACGCTCAAGGAGAAAAGCAATTTTCAGAAGGTGAAGTGTTTAAAGGAAAAGTAATCGACGTAAACGATGAATTCGTTACAGTTGATATCGGTTACAAGCAAGAAGGGTTAATCTTCTCAAAAGAATTTAGAAGTTACGATGGAACTTTGAAAATCAAGAAAGGTGACACAATTGAAGTTTACCTTGAAAAACTTGAGTCTTCATTAGGGAACCTTGTGCTTTCAAAAGATAAAGCTGAAATTCTTCAAGCATGGGATAAAATCTCAGAAGCTTGTGACAAGGGTGAAGCTGTTGAAGGAACTGTTATTGCCAAGGTTAAAGGTGGTCTTTCAGTTGATATCGGCGTTAAGGCCTTTTTACCAGGTTCTCAAGTTGATATTCGTCCAACTAAAAATCTTGATAAATTCATTGGTAAAACAATGGAATTCAAAGTTATTAAATTTAACAAAAAACGTGGAAATATTGTTCTATCTCGTCGTGCTATTCTTCAAGAAGAAAGAGGGAAAATGCGTGATGAGACTTTAGGTCAAATCCAAGAAGGAATGATTGTTAAAGGTATCGTTAAAAATATTACTGATTACGGTGCATTTATCGATCTTGGTGGAGTTGATGGACTTCTTCATATTACAGATATGTCATGGGGAAGAGTTAAGCATCCAAGTAGCCTCTTAGCTATGGGTGACGAAGTTGATGTTAAGATTCTTAAGTATGATACTTCTAAAGAAAGAGTATCTCTTGGTCTTAAGCAAGTTCAACCTAATCCTTGGGAAGAAGCTCCTGCTAAATATAAAACAGGTGCAAAAGTTGGTGGTGAAATCGTATCTATTAAAGATTACGGTGTATTCATTGAGCTTGATGATGGAATTGAAGGCCTTATTCACGTAAGTGAAATGAGCTGGAATCCACAAAAACAAAAACAACCACCAAAAACTTATAACGTAGGTGATAAGTTAGAAGCAGTTGTTCTTGAAGTAGATGTTGAAAATAAGAGAATTTCTCTTGGTGTAAAACAGCTTCAACCAAATCCTTGGGATGCTCTTGAAGGAAAATATCAAGTAGGTCAAGCCCTTGAAGGGACTATCCGTTCAATTGTTGATTTTGGTGTTTTTGTTGACCTTGGAGAAGAAGTG
>CAYGUN010000028.1:0-15709 GCA_964353025.1 uncultured Bacteriovoracaceae bacterium | reverse complement strand
GATCCAAAGAGGAACCATTAAAAAGCACGGGCAATATACGCTTTGTGATAAAGACGGAAGAAACAAAAATTTTAAATGTACCAATATCCAAATTTTTGATGCTCTTGGCATGAAAGAAGTGGAAAGCGCCAGAGCTGGCGAAATTGTTATCTTGGCCGGTGTTGAAAATGGAATGATTGGAGATACAATTTGCTCTCCAGAAGTTATTGAACCACTTGAGAGAATTGAAGTCGATCCACCAACTGTTTCGATTAAGGTTTCAGTTAATACTTCTCCTGGTTCAGGCCGAGAAGGTGAATACCTAACATCAAGAAAGTTAGAAGAATTCTTACAAACTGCTTGTCGAAATAACGTTGCTCTTAAATATGAAACTACAGATGATGCGAAAGAGCTCATCTTAAAAGGCCGTGGAGAGCTTCAACTTGCTATCGTCTTTGAAGAAATTAGACGTGCTGGCTTTGAGCTCATGGTAGGTCGCCCAGAAGTTTTATTTCGTGAAGAAGATGGAAAAAAGACTGAACCATTTGAATTAGTCGTGCTTGATGTACCAAATGATGATGTAGGGACCATTACAGAATCTCTTTCTATTAGAAAGGGCGTTATGCAATCACTTAATCAAATTGGAGACACCAGAACCAGATTAGAATTTGAAATCCCTTCTCGCGGACTTATTGGTTACCGCTCACAATTTTTAACAGATACGAAAGGTGAAGGTATTATGTCTTCTCAGTTCCTAGAGTACCGTCCGTTTGTAGGCCAAATGCTTGCTCGACAAAATGGTTCTCTTATTTCTGACAGAGGTGGTAAAGCTACTCCTTATGCTCTTTTTAACCTCCTACCCAATGGAAAACAATTCATCGTGCCTGGAGACAATGTTTATGAAGGGCAAGTTATTGGTGAGCATAATAAAACCAATGATGCCAATATCAACTGTGTTCGTGAAAAACACTTAAGCTCTGTGCGTACAGCGGGAAAAGATGTAAACGTTGTCTTACCTCCAGTACAACCAATGACACTTGAGAAGGCCATCGACTGGATCGATAAAGATGAGTGGGTTGAAGTCACTCCTGTCCAAGTTCGAATTAGAAAGAAAATTCTAGATAAGGGCCAAAGGTCTGTTATTAGAGCTGAAAAAACATCTAATAAAAACTAGTTCAAATTATTTAAAACAGTTTGCAATTCACCAGGCAGTTCACTTTTGATGAATATTCTCTCACTGGTATAAGGATGCGTGAACTCAAGTCTATGGGCATGTAGGAAAATCCTATTTAGATTAAAAGTCTCCCTGAAGTATTGGTTAATTCTACCTTTCCCATGAGTCGTATCCCCTATAATTCCGTGACACCTACGAGCAAAATGCCTTCTAATTTGATGGTGGCGACCTGTTTTAATTTCAACTCTTAAATAACAAGTTTTCTCAAATTGCTTTATCTTCCAATATAAAGTCCGGGCCTCTTTCTTAGTCCCTTTGTCATCAGAAAGGGCAAAGTTCATCTCCCCTGCATCTTCATCAAAATAACCACGGGCCAATGTAAGGTATTCTTTAAGAAAGTTTTCTTTATGCCAAATTTCTTTGAGTTTACTTCCGGCCTCAGAACTAAGAGCAAAGATCACAATGCCCGAAACAGGACGATCCAGTCGATGAAGGGGGTAAAGATAATGCCCCGTCTGTTCTTTAACAGATTTAAGGAGATTTTCTTTTTCATTAGTTTCTTTTTTATAAGGATGAATAAGCAGGCCACTGGGCTTTTCCACCGCAATATAATGCTCATCTTCATAGAGAATATCTATATTTGTCACCCTAACTCCTTATACCTATATCAGAAGTTATAATTATCAAGTACAATATGTCTATGCTCAAAGTTGCTATCGCAGGTGCTACAGGATTCGTTGGAAGAAATCTTATTGAAGCTCTTGTTCAAGAAGAGAATATTGAAATACACGCTCTTACGAGACGTGTGCGCTTCAATGCCAAAGATGAAAAAACATCCATCCAATGGAAGAAATGTGATGTCTTCTCTCCCTTAGAATTAGAAAACTCTCTGACAGGATGTGATATTGCTATTTACCTAATTCACTCTATGCTTCCAACTGCTAGACTTAACCAAGGTAGTTTTTCAGATTATGATCTTTGCTTAGCAGATAACTTTGTTCACGCCGCTAAAAAATCAGGAATTAAACAAATCATTTACTTAAGCGGACTCATCCCTGCAGGAAAATTAAGTAAACATCTGGAAAGCCGCTTGGAAGTTGAAGAGACACTGAGATCAACATCAGTTCCTCTTACAACACTCAGGGCCAGTCTTATCGTTGGAGAGAATGGTTCTTCTTTTCAAATTATGTATAAATTAGTCCAAAGATTACCGGCCATGGTTTGTCCGGCCTGGACATTAACTAAAACTCAGCCCATTGATATAAAAGATGTCATCTTACTAATTAGACAAACCTTCTTAAATCAAAAGGACTTAAATAAAAAGGACTTAAATAAATCCTATGATATTGGTGGACCTGACGTCATCAATTACAAACAGATGCTACAAACAACTGCTGAAGTTCTTGATAAGAAAAGGTATTTTGCAGGTCTGCCCATTTTCACACCAACTCTTTCTAAACTTTGGGTGCGCTTAATAACCCAATCACCAAAAGAGCTTATTTATCCTCTTATTTCAAGTTTAAGATTTGAAATGATTGTGGATGAAAAAAGAGAGTTGGCCCTCCAAGAGAAAACAAGCTTTAAAGATTCATTGAAAAGAACTCTACTTAAAAAAAGTGGACTTAAGTTAAAAGGTCCCAATGTCCCAAAAGTTTTTCAATTTAATCTTAATTTTAAATGGCTGCATAGCGTACGCTCCATTCAAAGAATGCCTTTAATTAAAGATGTTTCAGCAAAATGGATTGGAGATGAATATATAGCTTGGCTGCCTAAGAAATTCCCTGTCATCTCTGTCAGAAATACCAATTTTCAATACTCTCTTTATTTATTTGGCTTTTTAAAGCTGCTTGAATTCTCCTATAGCAAAGAGAGAAGCTCCAATCAAAGGGTTCTCTATTATATTACAGGAGGATTATTACAACGGGCCAATAATGAGCTCAAATCAAGATTGGAGTTTAGGGTAACACCAATATGCACTCTTTGTGCCATTCACGACTACCAGCCAACTCTGCCTTGGTTTATTTATAAATATTCGCAAGCTTTAATTCATCTATTTGTTATGCACTTATTCAGACGACATCTGGAAAAAGGATTATTTATCAATGAAATTACCCAAAGAGCTTGATTTTCTTTTAGGCCTTATCTCTCCTAATTTCTTGGCGGTTCTTCCCAAATTAGAATTGCTAAAAATAGGAACATCACTATCAGCAAACACAATAAAGAATAAGATTCCAACGACTCTTCCCAAAAATATTGCGGAACTTAGTGAATCAGATTCAAAGAAAAAAGACTTATACTTGGGCCAACTTCTTTTAGAGCTTTACTTCAAACAGATTTTATATCCTTGTGAATATATCATTCTTGATCTGAGGTACACTCATTTCTCTTATCAGGATGAAGTTCTTTTGTGGGAAAAAACGGCACTAGTGACAACCTTATCAAGTGATTTTAAGCAAGGGCTTAAACTTCTTTATGAAGGCTTTTATCAATCAGATGAAGACTCTTTTGCAGAAGGTCTTCGACTGCTTAGATTGTTTCAGACTCAAGAACAGCAAGAAAAAATCTCAACTCTTTTCAAAGATTACTTTCAAAAAGGGGCGGACGGGGAAATGAAGTTTGATGTGGCCGAGTTTATTTTCTCATTTGATAAAATTTTTGCTTATCTCATTGATGAAAAAGTAAAAATTCACCCTGAGTTTATTTATTTAGGCATGATGCTTGGGACCCTTTACTGGAGCCTACAACACCTAGGGCCTAATTATAATGCAGCAGAGGCCTTCAATAAGGTGCATTCCGGCAGCTAAAACCCTCGACGATACAGGCCAATAATATTAACATTAACCTATGAAATATTTCCTACTGCTCGCATGCCTTTTTTTGATGAACTGCTCTAGCAGCAAGAAAAAAGAAGTCATACGCGAAGATTACCCCGATATGAATGCTCAAAACGTTCGTTATATTATTGAAAGTAATATCAACAATTTTAAATCTTGCTATGATCGCCATGGGCAAAACGCGAGGCAATTTATCACTATGAGTTTCCTAGTGGATGAAAAAGGCAATGTTCGTGCCCCCATCGTTGAATCAAATACCAACCTCCAAGATTTAGAAGAATGCCTGGAGACAATTTTACTTAACTTAAGTTTTGAAAAATCAAGAAAGAATGAATTTAGAAGGAAGGCCAAACAAACTCTAACCTTTGTTCCGGCCTTTGAACCTGAGTCTAACTGAGTTTGCTGCTTAAAGTTATTTTAACAAATTTAATAGTAGATTTGATAAAATTATAAGATAATAGTTTTATGGAAGGACAACACACACCCTTTGTTCAGATACTTTCTTGGATAGCAGTTTTTCTCCTATCAATCAGCTATTGGTTTCAAATATGGAAGATTCATATCCATAAAGAAGTACGTGACCTTTCCATGGTTTATCATGTCTTCTTAGCACTAGGCTTTGGTATCTTGGCCTATACAGCTTGGGTTGAAGACTCCACTATTTTTCTCGTCAAACAAATTGCAACAACGATTCCAGTCTGTGTCATTATTGGTCAAATCATTATTCATAAAGAAGACAGATGGCATGATGAAGATGATCCCTATTGCCAGAAATGTAATTCAGAACTTGAAATGCCGTGGAATCATTGCCCATTCTGTGGGACTGAGAAATCAGAAGATCAGCAACAAAGACAATATCAGGCGATGCTTAAGAAAAATAACGAATGAAAAAGATTAAGCCGATTCTTTTAACTTCTCAAGCCCTTCAAGGATAAAACTTCTCATAAGAACTTGATAAGGAATCCCTTTTTTCTCTGCAATAGTCTTGAGTTCTTCCACTATTTCAGGGGGTAAAGAAATGCTTGTAGGCATTTTTCTTCCAATCTTTCGAGCTTTTCTTACCTTTTGTTTTTCAAATTCGACTTTATCGTATTCAGGTAATCGTTTAATATATTTTTTCTTCATAAAATTTCCTTTCTCTTTTATTCACTGGCCTTGCGCTTATAGGGCGTACTTTTTCATCTCTAATGGCAAAGCATACAAAAAGAATATCTCCTGTGATCGCTTTTGCAAGTATGCCATATCTGGCCTCATCAACAACAGGCCCGTACTGCTCCCCTAAAGCACACAAATGATTATCCTGGAAACAAGATTCAACCATATTAATAGTAACCCCATGCTTCTGTTCGCTTTTATAAGTATTACCTTCATCCCATTCAAATAAAAAATTCGTCTGAGATTGCAAAAACTCTAATAACCAAAAAACATACTTAAACTTGGCCAAAGCTACTCATGCTCCTTGGTAGTGTATCACACTACCTAATATTTAACAACAATATCTCCATTTCAGAAGACTTGGGCCATTTAATGCAAAATAAGGATTTTTTAAAAAATGATAACTATTTGTTTTAATTACTCTAATTTAAAATCGTTTTAATTTTATCAAGAGAGAGTGTGAATAATTCATTTCTGAAGCAAATTAAGAAGAACTAACAGCTCATGGCCCCATCAATCTCTTTAGGTTCTGATTCTTTGACTGCATCTTTGGGAGGAAACTTCGGTTTAAAATCCCCGAGTTCTCGGGCCTCTTGCATCAGCTTATGAATGTCTTGGTCAAAGACCTTAAATAAATGCTCAAAATTATCTAGAACATAATAAAGGGGTTGCATGATATCAATACGAAAGGGAGTTCTAAGTAAATCAAGAGGTTCATAAATACTTTTTTCGCACTTATCAGTCATACAATATTGGGTCTCACCAATGGATGAAAGTATTCCACTTCCATAAGCACGAATGCCTTCAGGCTTTTGAATAAGACCAAACTCAACCGTAAACCAAAAAAGCCTAAACATGCGACTTCTGTCTTTGCCTTCAAATTCCAAAGCTTTCTTTCCAAACTCTTCCATAAAATCAGCATAAGTTTGATTGGTCAGCATTGGTGTATGGCCATAAACTTCATGAAAAATATCAGGCTCTTCTAAATAGTCCAATTCTTCAGGAATTCTAATAAAAGTCGCTGCAGGGAATTTCTTATTGGCCAAAAGCATAAAAAACTCTTTAGGTTGAATTAAGGCGGGAACACCTTCTACTGCCCAACCAGTAATACTTTTAAGTTTTTTATTAATATCTGGCAGCTGAGGAACTTTATCTTTAGGAAACTCTAGTTGCTTAATACCTGATATGAATTCATCACAGGCCCTGTTTTTTATAATCTCATTCTGTCTTAAGATAAGTGTATTCCAGGTCTCATTTTCTGCTTGAGTCCAATCAATCAGGCCGTTTTTATCTGGGTATTTTGATACATATACATGCTTTTTCACAAAGCTATAATACCACGAAGTTTTAGTCAGAACTATAAAGAGTGCTAAATTTACATATTAATTTAAAATAAGCATAATACATCCATGGAAAATACTATTTTTTATCCCGTTGTTGCTCTTTTTACTCTAACTATGCTGGTCGCCATCTTTCTTATAGGAGTCATCGGCTACAGCATTATAAATAAAAAAGTGAAATTAAAATACTTTAGAGTCTATAGCGAATCTTTTGAAGCCCCAGAGTTTCTCACTCGTACAAGACGCAACTTTAACAACCTCTTTGAGGTTCCTGTTATTTTCTATACCCTTTGCGCTTTTATTGGCATTTTGAAGTTAAATGATCCCATGCTTTTAAATCTCGCTTGGGCCTATGTCATTTTTAGATCCCTTCATTCAATCATTCATATTGGCTATAATCATCCAACTCATCGTTTAGTGGCCTTTGCCTTAAGCTGCCTATGTTTAGTTGGAATGACAATAAAAATGGTAATGCTAGGTTAACTTCATCTCATAATACATAACATCAGTATCATAATAATTTCGGTTCTCGATATACTCAAAACCACATTTCTCCATCACTTTCCAGGAAGCAATATTGGCCTTAGTGGTAATAGCGCAAACTGACTTGAGCTTCAGGTAATCACGAGCATGATCAATTAAAGTTTGCGCCATTTCTGTTGCATAACCTTTGCCCCAAAACCTAGGAAATAACCGATAACCCACTTCGATCGGGTTTTCTGGATCTGTATCAATATGAATAAGACAACACCACCCTATATACTCGTCTGACTCTATATCTTTTGCCATCCAAATTCCCTGGCCGGGATAGTCTTTCGCGTATTGAATCATCTCTTTTAGCCTATCAAGAGTCTGCTCTTCATCAGCATCTATTGGCCTAATATGTTTCATAACTTTGGGATTTGTATGTAAGCTGAAAAGGATTTCAAGATCTGAAATCTTCCATGGACGATAATCCAGTCGTTCACTTTCTAAATTCATAATTAATTTTTAATCAACTGCTCTAATATCGACTTAGCAGACTCTTCGTTAAATTCTTTGTTATAATGCGTATGAATCTGACGACCCAATACATTCATTCCAATATAAGATAGTTGCATTCTCATGGCAATGAGAGCGTGAAGCCCACCACTACCACTATGAGTTGCAATAACTGCAGGCTTGGAATTAAAGGCCTCTCTCCAATCTTTGGAAGCACGGCTTACCCAAGCAATAAGATTATTAAGTGTCGGAGGAATACTTCCATTATATTCAGGGGCACAAAAAATAAATCCACGGGCCTTAACCATTTTTTGAGTTAATTCGACCGCTTTTTCTGGAATCCCTATTTTTTCAGCTCTAGGGTGATACAAAGGAAGTTCTACTTGAGTTAAGTCAATGACTTCACTCGTAACATCTTCTGCTTTTAAAATATCATCTATCTTTTTTGAAAGCTCTAAGTTTTTTCCGTTACTTGCTGCAAATACAATATAGTCGCTCATTTATCTACCTTACTTAATTTTTGAATTTTTTTTAGATCCGCTGCTTGTTGGGCCATAAATTTTTGAATAGAAGGGTTAGGCTTTAATTTAAATATTTTAGCAAATTTTTCAAGGTTTTTGATAAAGTCATAAGGCAAATCTTGTTGAATAAAATTGACCAACCAATTAGGAATATTTCCTTTGGGGTCCACGTGGCATTCCATACTAATTTTTATATAGGTTTCATTCTCTGGAATAATTCGAAATTCAGCAAACTTGATATGGGCCCTAACATATCTCTTATTTGGTGGTGTATCTGCTCTTACGACAGACTTCGCTAACACAATAAGTTCATGAGTTTTCTCATCATAAGAAAGTGAATTATTAAGCACTAAATCTCTATCATCAAAAGGAAATGGAATTTTCACAATACTATAGGTCTCTGCTTCTAATTCAGATTTATCTTCTAACGTTCTTTTTACCTTAAGCGAATCATCCCACTTAGTTGCGACTTCAACATTTCTTAAAATCGCAAGCATTTCCCCTAACGGTGCATCCACGTAACCAACCGCCCTAAAAGCCAACAGTGGACTGCCTGGAATTTTTTGAGAGAAAATTTGAACGCCATCTTTATTAGTTTCTAACTTCCATGCAAAGGAAGTTGAAATCAATAATAGTAGAGTGAAAAGCTTGAGCATATAATCCTTAATATCTCCAATAATCCTAGCATAACTTTTTTAGATATTTATGAATTTTGTGTGAATATTTCTCTAATGCTGTTAGTAACAAAGCCCACAATCAGGACATTCTGATTTTTCAGGAGAAAATTTAAAGCCACAGGCCTGACAAATGACCTCTTGGGCACTGGAATCAAAGACTTGATTGAGAAGCTCTGGGTTCACGTCATGCCCTTCTAGGTTTTTCATATATTCTGAGGAGAAAAATTCTCTTAAACTATCCAGATCTTTTTCCTCTCCCCATAATTCCACCGTAACAGAGCAGCCTCGCGTACAGGTTTCATCATTAGTATTTAGTACTGTCTCAATTCCTTGCTTTTTCAATTTAGCTTGAACATCTTTGGCCTGGCCAATCTCCATGACTCCCAATAAAACACTACTCATATTTGCCTCAATAGACTTTTTGTGGCCTCTTTCAAAATGATATCCTTTGATTTTTCCAGATAAACAGTTGGCGGTGCCACTCGATCTTTACAATTTTCAATCCCACACTGCTCACAAGTAGATGACACTTCTTTCTCTTTCACAGTGCCTGCGAATTTTATAATCTTCCTGGTATTCTCATCCATTTGAATACCAAGAGTCAGACAAGACTTAAGATTTTTATTCAACTCATGATCGTGGGCCATAGCAAAACACAAATAGGTATTAGGCGTTTGCCAAAACTGTGATCTCTGGGCCGCGACTCTGACTGGTTTTTTATTCTTTAATAGCTTTTTAATAAGAGAAGAGGTTACCCAGCGCCTGCAATAATGCTCGTTAGTTTTCACCCGATGAGGAGTATGTAAACTTGAAAGATGCAAGGCCTTATCAAGCTTAAGATCTGAGGTTTGAGTATTATAGTGGCTACCCAACATAAAGATTTCTTTTATCCCCATTTTCTTAGGCAGAAGTTGAGTCATGCGGTGAAAGAAGCTGGAATAATTTCCAGGGTAAGATTCAACCCAATGTTCGAAAGCTTCAGCAGTCCATGTTTCACTATCAAAGAAGTTCTTGGTCTCAATGAGAAACTCTTTTTCTGGAAATAAAACAGCACTAGCAAAATAAGAGGCCTGAAAATTATTATAAATGAGATCAAAAGAATCAATAGAGTGAGTTTGGCTGGAAATAAAGCGCTCTTTAATCCCTAAGTAATCAGGATCCACTTCTTTTAAAAGCAGAAAAACCTTCTCTCTCACATCTAATTTTTTATTAATAAAAAAGGCCCGCTTCTTTACATCCACAAAATAATAAAGATCTCTAATTTCTTTTTGTAAGGATGAGAAATCTTTCTCGTAAATATCATAGCCTAAAAGATTGGTTAGAATTGAGCTTAGATAATCATAAGCTTTTTTAGGATTATTATAGAGCTTACTTTTAAAATCATATTTTTGACAAAAACTTTGGGCCTTTTTCTCAAGCTCGGGAAAATAATTTTGGTGAACATCAAGATAAGCTCTCAAAGTAGCCGCAAAAAACTCTTCCACTTCTATATTATAAGTTCTTGCCAGCTCAAGCAGAGTCCCAACTAAAGTTCCTACTTGCTTAGGATGATCAGCAATAAGCTCAAATAGATTTTTCGCAGGAATCCCTAAAATATCAAAAGGAATACCTTTCATAATATTTTTTTCAATAATAGAGGAAATATATTTCAGCTCTTCACCCAGATGAAGAGAGATAAGATCTTCATAAGCAATATCTAAGGCCTGCGACAAACTTCTGATCTTATCGGCCTTGGGATATTTCTTACCTTTTTCAATTTCATTTAAATAAGATGGCGATAAACCCGTTTTGCGGGAAAGCTCTTTTAAAGACAAAGCTAGCTCTTGTCTTTTATTTCTTAGCTTCAATCCAAAAATAAGGCGAAGCGTTTCTTGATCTAACAACATTTCAGTAGATTAGATTTCGTGTAATTATGTGTCAATGAAAGGGAAGGCTTTTTTAGCGAATTTTCGCTTGAAGTTCGAAGTGAGATAATCTAGCATTTAAAGTATTAAATCATTAAACTTCACGGAGAGCAAGTTATGACACAATGGATTGAACTCACCAGTAGTTTTCGTATCAATACGAAAGCATTTAATGATAGGGCCAATACTCTATTAACAGATGAAGTCGTTGAAATTCTTATAAACGCACATAAAACTCTTAACCTCACTCGTCTTAATCTACTCAAGATACGAGAAGAAAATCAAAAAGAATTTGATAACGGTAAACTCCCCTCCTATATTGACGGGCACCCAGCTTCTGCCGGTAACTGGCAAGTGGCCACCATCCCAGAGGACTTACAACAAAGAAGAGTTGAAATCACGGGCCCCATCAATAACGCTAAAATGGTTATTAATATGCTTAGTGAAAACGCCAATGGTGATATTCCCGACATGGCCATGCTTGATTTTGAAGATTCCATGATGCCCGCTTGGAGCAATGTCATTGATGGTCTTTATAATATTATCGGAGTTGCCAAGGGTGATTTAACATACACTCAACCAGCTGAAGGCAATAAACCAGAGAAGACTTACACTCTTAATCCTCAGAAAATGGCCCACCCAATGGTAAGACTTAGAGGCCTGCACTTAGAAGAATCTAATATCGAAATTGATGGACAAAAAATTTCAGCAGGACTTTTTGATCTTGTGATGACAGCTTATCATAGCTCAAAGATTTTCCTTGAAAAAAATATGACTCCAAAGTTTTATATTCCTAAGTGCGAGCATTTTGAGGAATCACGTTGGTGGAATAGTTTATTTGAGTTTGCTGAGAAAAAGATAGGACTTCCTACAGCTTGCTTAAGGGCAACATTTCTCATAGAAACACTTCCGGCGGCTTTTCAAATGGAGGAAATCCTCTATGAGTTTAAGGACAGAGTTTGTGGCCTTAACGGAGGAAGGTGGGATAAAATCTTTAGTGATATCAAAGTTCTTAAAAATCATCCTGATAGAATTATGGCCGATCGTGCAACCATCGACATGCTTAAACCTTGGATGGATAATTACGCCAAAAGACTGATTAAGATTTGTCACAAGCATGGTGCATTTGCCATGGGGGGAATGTCAGCTTTTACTCCAGGGAAAGACGCCAAAACCCGTGAGGCCCAAATTGAAAAGGTTCGAGCAGATAAGGCCCGAGAAGCTCAAATCGGTCACGATGGATGCTGGGTATCCCACCCATTCTTTGTCGGAATGGCCATGGAGCAGTTCAAAAATAAAAATCAACTCAGTGTTATGTTGGAAGACTTTCCAGACAGGCCAAATCTTATTCCTCAAGGCAATGGCCCAAAAACATTAAAAGGGCTTCGAACAAATATTCGAGTGGGCATTGCCTATATGGAAGGTTGGAATCGAGAGGTAGGTTGTGTGGCCTTTGATAATTTAATGGAAGACCTTGCCACTCTTGAAATTTCAAGGGCACAAACTTGGCAGTGGCTTAACCACAAGGTGAAACTTGATGATGGAGAAACCGTCAGTTCTGAGCTTATTAAAAAGCTCTTTGAAGAAGAATACGATAAAATAGTTTCTGAATTTAAAGCAGAGTTTAACTTTCAAGAATCAGATTCTGCTTTTGAAGAATTAAAAAAAGGCTACAAAACGGCAAAAGAAGATGCCTGCAAACTTTTCTTGCAAGATAAACTAAGTAATTTTATTACAAATTCATCGCCACTGGCATAATAGGAGACACGGATGAAAACTGTTGAACAAATTGAAAAAGAATGGAATGAAGACAAAAGATGGAAAGGCATTAAAAGAAACTATAGCGCAAAAGATGTAGTGAACTTAAGAGGAAGTTTTCCTATAAAGTATTCCATTGCAGAACTTGGCTCTAAAAGACTTTGGGATCTCCTTCAAAGAGATGACCAAGCGGTTCGAGCTCTTGGCGCCCTAACTGGTAACCAAGCTCTTCAACAAGTCAAAGCCGGACTTGAAGCTATTTATCTTTCAGGCTGGCAAGTAGCAGCTGATGCCAACCTGGCTGGGCAAATGTATCCAGACCAAAGTTTATATCCAGCCAACTCAGTTCCAGAAGTCGTAAAAAAAATCAATAGAACTCTTTTAAGAGCTGATCAAATTGAGCACTCCGAAGGAAATAGTGATACCTATTGGATGGCCCCTATTATGGCCGATGCGGAAGCGGGCTTTGGTGGAGCACTTAATTCTTTTGAACTCATGAAGGCCATGATTGAAGCAGGGGCTTCTGGTGTTCACTTTGAAGATCAATTGGCCAGTGAGAAAAAATGTGGTCACTTAGGCGGTAAAGTTTTAATTCCAACTCAGCAATTTGTAAAAACTTTAACTGCCGCAAGACTCGCAGCTGACGTTATGGATGTTCCAACTCTTATAGTTGCAAGAACTGATGCTGATGCGGCGAAACTTTTAACTTCTGACATTGACCCTTATGATCATAAATCTCTCTCTGGTGGACGAACAGCGGAAGGTTTCTTTAATGTTAAGAGTGGATTAGAAAGCGCTGTAGCTCGCGGCCTTGCCTATGCTCCTTACGCTGACTTAGTCTGGTGTGAAACATCTTCTCCTGACCTTACTCAAGCAAAGAAATTTGCGGAAGCCATTCGCAAAGAATTTCCTGGGAAAATGTTAGCTTATAATTGTTCACCATCATTTAATTGGTCTAAGAAATTAGATGCCGGAACAATTGCTAAATTCCAAACAGAGTTAAATGCAATGGGATACAAATTTCAATTCATTACTCTTGCTGGTTTTCATGCTTTGAACCACTCAATGTTTTCTCTAGCAAAAGACTACAAAAAAAATGCAATGAGTGCTTACGCAAAACTACAAGATAGCGAATTCGCTCTTGAAGATTCTGGCTATACGGCAACTCGCCACCAAAGAGAAGTAGGAACAGGCTATTTTGATATGGTTGCTAATACTATTTCAGGAGGAGAAGCCTCAACTCTTGCGATGGCAGAATCTACTGAGTCAGAACAATTCCAAGGAGCGAAGTCTCCAGCAGCTAATATTTAAATTTATTTTTTATAGAAAAAAGGCCCTTATTTAAGGGCCTTTTTTTGCAGTTTTTAATTTTATAAATTTATAGTATAAATTCTGTTTTTGGTCATGATAGGCAGAAGAGCAACATCCCCATCCAGCAAGCTAAAATCAGCCAGCCCTTGCTGGCCTTGATGAATAACTTCCGAAGCTCCTTGGTCATTAACCCTTAAAAGCTTTCCTGAAACCCAGTCGGAGACAATGAAATCTCCGTTAGAATCCATCTCTAATCCATCCAAATTGCCAAGTGGTTCTTTGGTAATAAAAGAGACAGCTTTCGTTTTAAGATCTACTTTATAAAGCCTGCCAGGGGTTTTGGCGGCCCAATCATTTGTCGTAGTGTATCCCCAAGCCGCAACATAAAGAGTATCCCCTTTTACGTATAGTCCATTAGGTGACTCATACTTTTTACCTTTGAAAAGAATTGAAGCTTTCTTCCCATCATAAAAATAAACACTTGATCCAAAGGTATCAGAGACATAGACACTTTCATTATTAACAACAAAAATATCATTGAGCATCTTTGCTCCCGGCAGCTTGATTGTTTTCACTACCTTTGCCGTTTTAATCTCAATTTTCTTTATCTTATCAATGTCAGCAACCCAAAGGTGACCATCATAGGCCCTTAATCCCTTAG
The DNA here is from genome assembly GCA_964353025.1 of uncultured Bacteriovoracaceae bacterium. Taxonomy (GTDB): domain Bacteria; phylum Bdellovibrionota; class Bacteriovoracia; order Bacteriovoracales; family Bacteriovoracaceae; genus CALFYV01. The sequence continues at coordinate 1,414 of CAYGUN010000028.1, read as the reverse complement.
GAGCGTTAAGTCCTTTCACCCATTTAAGTGTAAGAACTTCACCTTCTTTTGAAAGTTTCGAGATAAAGCCATTATTATCCTTCACATGAGGGTTACCGTTTACATTTGAAACAAAGATAAAGCCCGATTCCTTGTCATAGTAAGCTGACTCAGGATTTTTAAATTCGCCCTTACTTTCCCAATGCTTAAAGCTTGAACAAGAAGCTAAAAGAAAGAGACCACTTAAAAATACAAGTTTCATACTTTCCTTATTCGACTTCGACTGCGGGCAATTCTTTAACTACTGAATTGCTACCAATTACAGTCAAGTTTAGAGGATCGAGATCATTTGAGTTTAAAATAGATGTGAGGTTTTTCTGAGAACTTGAACTCAGTCTCACCCTTACATAATCTTGGTCATTATAATTTAAAAGAACAAAATCAGGACACTTAGCTCCAAGTAATTTAGAGAAGACTGTCCTTTCATCACGATAAGTAATCCCTTTAAGTTCACTTGATTTTACCCACCCATTTGCGGTGTTATTATAAAAGGCAAGGTTCGTTTTGTGAGTCCTTAAAACTTCAGAGGTCCCAAGTTCTTGAACAATTGAGAAGTCACTTACTATGCCACTATTACATTTATAGTCGGCACTAATAATATTATACCCTTTCTTTTGAATCCAATTATTGAACCATTGAGACAAGTCAAATACAGATGCGGTGTCCATTTGAAAGAAGAATTCACCCGCATTCGTATTAAGAAAGCTGTTTTTATCAAGGTAATTTTGAATACCTATTTGAAAGGTATCAGCACCAATATAGTAGGATAGCTGCTTAAGAACACTTGCTCCTTTGTTGTAGCGGATTCCATCAAAGAGTGAGTCTGCTTCATTTGTATCAGTAGCACTTGCAGAAATAGAGCTTTTGGTTCCATCATCTGTTCTGTAGGCACCAATTTTCTCCCACATATGAAAGTATTTATCTTGCTCATTAGTAATGAGAGACGATTTCTTCATGGCAAGCAGTGGAAAATAAGTAGCAAAACTTTCATTTAACCATAAATCGCCCCACCACTTTGGTGTAACGAGGTTTCCAAACCACATATGAGTCATTTCGTGTAAAATAACCATAATAATATAGCGCCATCTTTCTTCAAACTTGGCAGCATCTGCTCTGATTTCGTCATCTATAACAAATCTTTCTTCTCTAAATGTAACCGCGCCCACATTTTCCATGGCCCCGGCCCAAAATTCAGGGACGATAATTTGATCATACTTATCAAAAGGATACTCAATTCCAAAATAGTCTTCAAAGAATTCAAATCCTTCTTCTGTAGCTTTAAACCACTTCTCTACTTGAGGAGCAAATTGCTCAGCTTGAGACTGCCTCACATATAAATTCATTGGAATTCTATTTTTAAAAGTTGGACCTTCCC
>CAYGUN010000027.1:12480-16195 GCA_964353025.1 uncultured Bacteriovoracaceae bacterium | reverse complement strand
GGTTATAAAGACGTCTGTGCATTCCCGCGTAACCCAACATCATCATTCCAAAGAAGATTCCATTAAGACCAATCATTGTTCCCCAAAAGTGAATTTTGGCCAAACATTCATTCATCATGCGACCAAACATTTTTGGAAACCAAAAATAAGTTCCTGCAAATCCACCTAATAAAACAGATGCTGCCATGGTGTAGTGAAAATGCCCAACAACAAAATAAGTATCATGCAGATAGAGATCCGTTGAAACTGTTCCTAGATAGAGCCCGGTTAAACCACCAAGACCAAAAACAAAAACAACACCAAGAGAGAAGAGCATTGGAGAAGTAAAGCGGATTGAGCCTCTCCAGATAGTCCCCAACCAGTTGGCAAAAAAGATTGCCGATGGAATAGAAATTGTCATGGTTAATGTCATAAACGTTTGAGTTAATAGAGGACTCATTTGAGTTGTAAACATATGGTGGCCATAAACAACAGTTGATAAAATAGTAATTGTTGTCATCGCAAGAGCTGTGGCCTTGGCACCAAAAGCTGGCTTTCTGGCAAAGAAAGATAAGAAGTCCGAAACGATACCCCAAGCTGGAAGAATAAGAATATAAACTTCAGGGTGACCAAAAATCCAAAAAACGTGTTGAAATAAAACAGGGTCCCCTGTTCCTTGAGTGGCGGCCGCTCCCGCTAAGAAAAAGTGAGTTCCAAAAACTCTGTCAAAAACAAGTAACATACAACCAGCTCCAAGAACTGGAAGAAAAATAGCATTCAGAATTGCTGTTAACCAAAGACCCCAAACGGTAAGTGGCATATCGAAATAACCCATACCAGGAGCTCTAAAAGAAATAACAGTTGTTATATAATTAATGGCACCCATAGTTGAACTTGCACCAAGAACAAAAATAGAAAGACACCACAAGGTTTGCCCAACACCAGGAGAACCAATTAACGTACTTAGAGTCGGGTATGATGTCCAACCACCAGCAGCTCCTCCGTAAGGAGTAAACAAAGACGCAAGTAAAAGTCCACCTGCTACAAAGTTAATCCAAAACGAAAGCATATTAAGCGTTGGAAACGCCATATCCCTGGCCCCAATAAGAAGCGGGATACAAAAATTACCAAAAGCTCCGATTAAAATAGGAGTGATGGCGTAAAAAATCATAATGGTTCCATGCAAAGTAAAAAGCATGGCATAAGTATCAGGAGGAACAACTCCACCAGTGTGAGGAAAAAGCATATTTCCTAAAACAGGAAAAGCTTCTCCTGGGTAAGCCAATGTCCAGCGAATCAGCATGGCCATCATTCCACCAATACCGAGAAAGAAAATTCCATACCACAGAAACTGTTTAGCAATAACTTTGTGATCAAAAGAAATGATATATTTCGCTAAAAATGTTTTCGGGGCTTCATGTACCGGATGTGCGTAAGTCATTTTACTATTCCTCCCACTTCCAACCCCAATAATTATCGAGGTTATCTGTATCGTTACCAACTTCAGCTAAATGCTGGGCCTCTGATTGCCAGTTTGTATAATCTTCTTCACTCATTACAGTTAATTTTGCTTGCATTAAATAGTGGTGAGTTCCACACATTTCAGCACAAGCGATATCAAATACTCCAGTTTCTACTGGTTGAAACCAAAGTCTCGTGATTTTCCCAGGAATGGCATCAACTTTAAGTCTTGCATTGGGAAAATACAGGGAGTGAATAACATCTTTTGCTGTAATTCTAAATTCAACTTTTTTTCCAACTGGTATTCTTAAATCATGATTTGTTAAAATATCATCAGCCGTATTAAATTTCCCATCAGCTCCTGCGTACCTAAAATTCCACATCCACTGCTGAGCCAAAACTTCAACTTTTACAGTGTCTTCCGTTTTGTGATCTGGAAAATTCCAGAAATGCTCCAACATATCATCATTGGACATACGAGTAATATTCAAATCAATACTTAGAAAAACAGCTGAACCGATAATTAATGTGACAATCAAATGATTTTTTTTATTCCCATAAGTGTAATAAGCTTTGGGATGTTTTGATTTTCTATAATAAATAGAAAAACCAAAAAGGCCCGCGCACACCAATGCAAAGTAGAAAATATTCATGGCCGTGGTGTACCAGAAAAGTTTATCAATCTCTGCCCCTGTAGTTGTAATAATCTTAACAGGGACGGCCCCAGCAAGAAGACTACTTTCAGCAGTGAGAATAAGCTTAGTCATTAAAGTGTTAATGAAATCCATCATACTCTAGTCCTATAAATGTTAATTAACATAATTATAATAAGTTAACTTATATTTGTATTCAATTACTTAAAAACAATTAATCCACTCATTATTGCTGGAAGATAAATAAGTGATCCCCAGAAATAATTTTTGGCCCATTTTCTATTACTCGTCGCATCCTCGTTAAGAGTCACTCCAGATAAGGCAAACAACGAAAAGAGAAAACCTGCGGCCATGGCCACCGCCATATATTTTATATCTTTCACCCCAAATGAATAGGGAATAATAGATGTAACAAATAGCAGAGTAGTATAGACAAAAATCCATCTTTTCGTTGCAATAATTCCCTGAGTATTTGGGTAAACTTTTATCCCCGCATTTTCATACTGATCTGAATAAAAAACTGAAATAGATAAAAAGTGTGGAAGTTGCCAAACGAATAAAATGGCAAAAAGAATAAGCCCCATTCCATTAATTGAATTTGTCACACTAGTCCATCCCATTAAAGGTGGAATGGCCCCAGGAATAGCACCTACGAAGACGGCCATAGGAGTTTTTATTTTAAGTGGCGTATAAAAGAAAATATAAATAATGGAAGCAATAAGTCCTAAAGCTGCTGTTAGCAAATTTACAAAATAAGCAATGGCAATAGTAGAAAAAATATTTAAAACCACTCCAAATATAAGTGCATAGGTTGGATTTAATCTACCAGCTGGTAGCGCTCTGTCTGCAGTTCTGGCCATCAGCTTGTCTATGTCACGCTCGATATAGCAATTAATAGCACAAGCCCCTGCTACAATAAGGCTGGTGCCGATCATACTAACCAATCCACTTGCAATAGAGATATGTCCAGGAGCTAGATAAAGACCAATGCCTGCTGTAAAAATAACAAGACCTGATAACCTTGGTTTAGTTAAAGAGAAATATTCCTTGAAACTAGATGAAGTAACGTCTTTCACGACACTTGAATTTTGTACTATTAAATAATTATTCCAAAGAACCGCTAAAAGTAGTGCCGCTCCAGCCAGATGCAATGTTGTTACAATTTCACCTAAGTTCGTACCAATTGTCATAACTCCAAGAAGGACTTGAAAAACAACAAGCACGATAGGTAATAAAAAATTAAGTTTCTTTGACTCACGAAACCCCATAATGCTTACTATAGAAACAACTAATGAGACAATAATGGCCAAATACCTATGAAGAACATGTATTTGAGCTTGTGCGCTTACAGGGAACCAAGCTTGGGCAAATTCAATCATATCAAAGCACATAACTGAGTTTTCATATCCCACACCACAAGCTCCACCAAGGCCCAAGTGTCTCATTAAGGCACCTAAAAGCATTTGTGAATATGTTAGCACCAAAGCAATAAGTGAAAGGTTCACCGTTAGTTTAGAAAAAGAGAAACTTTTAATTTTAGATAATTTAAAGGCCAGATAAATTAAACCGCAAAAGTAAATCATTGAGGTTCCAAGATGAGCAGTCGAAATATAACTTGGAAG
>CAYGUN010000027.1:0-12470 GCA_964353025.1 uncultured Bacteriovoracaceae bacterium | reverse complement strand
AAGTCAAACCTCCAAGGAGTCCTTGGAAAATCACTAAGGCCAAAAGAATATAACCAAACTTAATAAGATTCTTTGATTGCTTTGTTCTATGTAAAAAAAAGACAATTAAGATTGTAAAAAAACCAACTAAAGAGGCAAGCATCCTATGGCCATGCTCAATGAGAATTGAACCCTGCATTTTGGGCATTATTTGCCCGTAACATAATGGCCAATCAGGGCATGCTAAAGATGAGCCTGTGTTATGAACATAACCACCAAGATTAATAAGTAAAAATGTTAAGAAAATGGTCCCGTAGACCAAGTAGCGCAGCACTATTATTCTCCAATTGAAGTGTCGGCAGTATACCTATTTGCGCACCGATCAGCAACTAAGCAAACCACTGATAGAGCATCAAATAGATAAGAACTCCTGTCACTGAAACATAGCTCCAGATAGGAAAAGTTAATCTCGCAATTTTTTTGTGTTTTTCCCAATCTTGTTTGAATGCCCTAACAAATGTCAAAAAGATCATAGGTAGCATCACAACGGCGAGAATAATATGGGGAAATAAAATCAGGTAATATAGGGTTTTAATCCAACCTAAGTCCGGAAATTTTTTAGTTGGAAAATGAAAATGATAATATAAGTATGACGCAAGAAACAACGAAGATACAATAAAAGCACTTATCATGAGGCATTTATGCAGTTCTTTCTTGTTATTTTTAATGGCAATAAAACCTGAAAAAAGCAGTACGCTCGCCAGCGCGTTCAAAGAAGCATTGAGAGCAGGAAGATCACTCAACGACATTATTAATTTTCTTCTTTTTGGTAAGCCTGAAAAGAATATAGAAAGGGATATAAGTCAGAAGAATAAATCCACCTAAAACATAAACAATATACTGGTCCCCTTCATTGCCTGTGCTCCCTGCACAATAAGGACACGCAAGTGCTGCTGCACTTGCAAATAAAAAACATAAAGAGGTTAAAAGTTTCATCATAATAAATAAATAAAGGTAAATACCAAAATCCAAACAAGATCAACAAAGTGCCAAAAAAGCCCTGCTATTTCAAGTTGTCCATAATGGCCATGGTCATATTTTCCAGCAAGAGCATTCACGTACATGCAAATTAAATACACAACTCCTGAAAATACGTGCAGACCATGAAATCCTGTAACCATATAAAAAGTAGAACCAAATAAATTATTACCATGAGCAAAATGAGAAAGAGTAAGCCCTTGGTGAATTAAATGAGCATACTCATAAACTTGAATTCCTAAAAAGGCAGCACCACCAATAATGGTCATTAATAACCAGTTAAGCATTCCTTTTTTATCTTCCCTTTTACAGGCATCAATTGAAAGAACCATTGAAACAGAACTACAAACGAGAAGAAAGGTAGCAAAACCAGAAAGAGCTATCCCTAAATGTTCTGAAGGAACTGGCCATGGCTTTGATGAACGAACAACTGCATAACCTAGGAGAAAGCCTGAAAACGACATTGCATCCGTTACCAGGAATATCCACATAGCAATTTTTCCAGGAGTGGCCTTACCAAATTGTGGATCTACATAATCCTTATTAAGTAATGAATAACCATGTCCCATAAATCCTCCGTGTTATAGTGAGTTCTTCACTTGTCCATTCTCATTGAATGGAGCTGGACTCTTATCATAACTAAACTCTATTATTAGTTTTGTAATAGCTTCTATTTGAGCTGCTGGATCGTCATCTAAAACTCCATCAACCGCTGACTCTGTCCCATTCTCCCAAAAATTTGGCATTACAGTGTACTCCTGAATGGCCGGAGGGTTTTTTAACCAGTGTTGAATCCAACTTGGACGTAATCTTTCTTTTGCGTAGTGAAGATTTGGTGCCTGTGGCTTTTCATTATTAAAGCCTTCAGTGTGACAAGATGTACAAGCGAGTTCCTTCCAAATCTTAAGGGCCGCTTGTTTTTCACCTGGTTTCCACTGAACAAGATTGGTCTTATCAACAAAATGTCCTTGATTAGCATCTGCTTGAAAATATCCAACCAAAGCGTTTACTTCTTCATTAGAGAAATTAAAACTTGGCATTCTTACTTTTAAGTAATTTCTAATGGGATGTACTTCCTTTAAAAACTTATATAACCAATCAGATTGAACCCTGTGACCTTCAGATACCAACCAAGGTGGTCCTTGGTTTAAATCATCTTCGTAAGCCGCTTGAATATAGCCACCCCAACCATCTATTTTATGACAGCCTTGGCAATTATATTTTAAAACAACTTCTTTCCCTTTCTCGGCAATCGCACCATTTGCACTCAACTTTCTCATTCCAGCGGCAGGCACTTTATCATCAACTAAGCCCAGAAGGTATGTTGTCATTTTTTTAATCTCTTCTTGCTTTAAGTAGAAATTAGGCATTCTATTCAAGTCTTTAAATGGCTTCGGAACTCCAATATCCCAACGAGCAGGCTCAGCAAGGTGGGCCTCAATCCAAGCATGGCGAGAATGTTCAACCTTCTGATGTCCAAATCCAAATTGATGAACTGGTTTTGAACCAATTTTCGTAAGCTCTGGACCAATTTTAACTGCATCTTCAAATCCACTAATACTATGACAACTTCCACAACCATACTTGTTTATTGATCGACGTCCGAGTTCCATATCCCTGGCATGATCATCAAGCTTTGCGAGTTTAGCTTTAGCAGCATCTATTGTTTCAAACTGAGAAAAATATTCAATTAAAAGCTCATCTCGAATACCTTTATTCATATTTTGAAATTCTAATTGTTCAAACTTTTTATTCTTAAGTGAAAGAAGATAAGCCGCGATATCATTTGCATCTTTATTAGTAAGTCTAAAAGATGGCATTACTGATGTGGCATCATAGTGCGCTGGTTTCTTTAACCAAGAAACTAGCCAATCAGGGTCGACCTTCGAACCAGTCCCTGTTAAATATGTACCTTTCCTATTTTGGGCCGCGTTCCAAGGCTCATCTAAACCTTCAACCATATGACAACCGATACAACCAACTTTAGAAATAAGCTCTTTACCTTTCTCTTTATTCCCACCTGTGTACTGCATGAATGGCTTATACTTTTTAGAGTTTGCATATAGGTATTCCCCCATAGCATTAACTTCTGTTGCATTCTTCTGCATGAACTCTAGTTTTGAGTTATTAACTTGGCCAAAAAATGAAGGCATCTTTGATTTAGGGTTAAATGCATGAGGAGACCAAATCCAGTTTTTAATCCAGTTTTTAGAAACTTTACCTGTTATTTTCTTTAAATTTGGGCCTGGCTTATCTAAATTTTCCCAACCAGCGATACCATCTATTTTATGACAACCATAGCAACCGTAAGTTTCAATTAATTTACGGCCTTCGTTCGCAACATTGGCCATTGGAATTCTAACTTCACCTTTATGACACTTAATACATGAAGCTTCGCTATCCTGTAGCCTATACATTGGTTTTGCTACTTTATGCGGTTCATGCCAATGATACTTTTCAACCCAGGCATGTTCTTGTTCTTTATCTTGCGGAATATGTGCAATAGAGTTGAAGTCATTAACCCTATGTCCTTCACCTTGGTGACAAGAAACACAACCAAACTCTTTCATTGGGTGAGCAGAGTTTAATCCGATGGCCAATGTATCAAGTTTTGGGTGAGTTTTATAAGGTTGTTTTTGATCTTCATAGCCTGCTTGATCAATAAAAACGTGACAGGTAGTACAACGACTTACACTAGGGACATGCTGAAAATAGAGATCATCATTTACCTTATCCGAAACAATTTGGCGGATTTTAATTGTAGGATCTAAAAAATCAACAAAAGGTGAATTTCTTAAAATCCATACAGGTGTTTTTTCTGTTCTATCAAGAGCCCCTACCAGTAAGTCCTTTGCGCCGACCAGTTTATCTAAACTTTTCTCCGATTCTGTTAAGGCTTGCTTTGCAACTCTGATTTTTTCAATCCATTTCTTCTCTATGGCCTCATAACCTTTGAGCTCATCAGAGACATCTGCATATTCTTGTAAGTAGTGGTCTAATTTCTTTTTATAATTTTTTGTTTTAGCAGATTTTGGTCCGTAAGCATCAAGGGCATGCTCATAATTAAATTGTTGTGCATTTTTTTGAGAAGAAGAAATACCTTTGGCCATGTTAGTGACATAAACCTTTTTTGATGCTTCTTCTAAACCTTCTTGAAGTTTATTCAACTCTTCCTGTTTACCCGCTAGGTTTGCCTTAGCCTTTTTAATATCTTCTTTAATAGATCTTAATTTATCTCCATCAATACCTTTTTCAAGAGAGGCTATTTTTTCTGACAAAACCGTTTGCTTTATTTCTAATGCTTTTATTTGGACTGCTTTCCATGGACGAATAAAATCATCCAAAACCATCCAAATAACTGCAAAAAGAAAAACCACTGACAAAACAGCAAAAACTTTGTTTAAAGTTTTTGTGTTATAGGCCATACCAGGTTCATTTTTCTTCATTATAACCTCTTAAATATTCAATTCGAACTCAGGCATAAAAATGATATATTTCAAATGAAACAACCACCTTAAATACATTTTTATTGGTAAACTCATCATTATTAAAACTAATATGATCATGAGGTAGTATCTAATACTCCCCATTCTCTCAAGATACTTCTTTCCCCAGTACTTAGTAATAAGAGGAATAGTCCCAAATATGTACCCAATCCCAAGAACGATTCCAGCAATTTCTCTTGCAAAAATATTCTTAGGTAAGGCCATATTAAAACCTTTTATCCAAAAAATTTCAGATAGGTTAATATTATTTTCAGCCAAGACTTTATGAAAGTCCCAAAATTCAAATGGTCCATAAAAGGTCCAATTAGGTCCTCTTAAAAAGGTTCCAACAATAATAAGAAAGATCCAAAGAACAAGCCATCCAAACAAAAAAGAAGAAATCGCAAACTTTCTCTCCTTAAAAGTATAATAGCCATTACCTTTTGGATTAACATCGAGGTAAGGGATAGCACAAAGGCCTACAATAATAAGAACAGGAAGAACAACCCCCGCAATCCAGGGATCAAAATAAACAAGCATCTCTTGCAAACCAAGAAAATACCAAGGTGCTTTCGCTGGGTTTGGTGCCCAAGTTGGGTTAGCTGGTTCTTCAAGTGGAGCTTTAAAAATAATGGCCCAAACAACAAGAAAAACAGTACAAGCTATAATGGCAAATAATTCAGTATAAACAAGATTAGGCCAGGCCCAAACTTTTTCTCTATTTTCAGGTGTTCCTTCAATCGGAGGATTACCTGCAGCAATCCTTTTATCATTTTCAACACCTTTGTGAAGCGAGAACCAAGTTGACCAAAGAACGATCGCTATTAAGATCCCAATTGGAATATTATCTGGCCATGACATGGTTCCAAAAAATACAGGGTCAGTCATACCCCAAGCAAAAAATCCAATTGTTCCAAAAAATAAAAACCAACCGAATTTTTTGCTAGCAAAAAATTCTATCTTCTCCATCGCCACAAAAAAGAAAATAATTGTTGCGGTAAAAGAGAATTGAGGCTCAGATAATAAGTTTATAAAAGCTTTCATTTAACAAATTCCTTGTCCTATAAAGGGGCTGAAATTCCCCCATCCTTTCTAACTCTCCAAAAGTGAATCGCAATTAAAACAGCAACAACGATTGGAATAAATACACAATGGAGGATATAAAATCTCAATAGAGCTGGTTCCCCAACAAAACGTCCTCCAAGTAATTGAAAGCGAACATCGTTTTTATCACTGACCATAACAAAATCACCGATTTGAGCTAAAGCCGCACCTGGACCTCCGTGGCCTAAGAATGGAGTTGCTTTGGCCATGTTTGATCCAACTGTAATGGCCCAAATGGCAAGCTGATCCCAAGGCAATAGGTACCCAGTAAATGAAAGCAATAAAGTTAGAGTTAAAAGAATAACGCCAACGCCCCAGTTAAACTCACGAGGTGGTTTATAAGATCCAGTCATAAAAACACGAAACATATGAATCCAAACTGTAATAACCATTAAGTGGGCGCCCCAACGATGAAGTTCACGCATGATACCCAATGGAACGTGTTCACGAAGAGCAATGATGTCATTAAAAGCATATTCCGCTGTTGGACGATAGTAGAACATTAAAAGAACGCCGGTTATTGTAAGAGCAAGAAAAACAAAAAATGTTAATCCACCCATACACCACGTGTAACCAAGTTGAACCCCTGATTTTTTTAATTTAATTGGGTGAAGGTGAAGAAATACGTTACCCGCAACAACGGCAGCTCTATTTCTTGCATTGTCTGGTGGTCCATGACGAAAAATAGATTTCCAAACTTGTGTGTTAGCTACGTAATCAGCAAAACTTTTTTTGGCCATAACTATATACCTTTAAACATTAATAAAAGATCCGGGATTACCCCATTCACCTTTTTCGTAACGATAAACTTTTGATTTATCGACGATAATCTTTCCATCTGCATTCAACATTACTTTATATCTCTCTAAAGGCCTCGGCGCCGGCCCTTCAAAATTAATTCCATTTGGGTAATATCCTGAACCGTGACAAGGACATTTAAATTTTCTTTCTGCCGGAAGCCAGTTTGGAACGCAACCCAAGTGAGTACAAATATTACTCATGGCCACTAGTTTTCCTTCACTCTTGTAAATCCAAACACCAAAACCATTTTTCCAACGCTCGTCTACTCCTTCTTCATACTCAGAAGGACGTCCAGCGATAAAATCCATTGGAGGTTCAAAAACAACATTCGGATAAAGAAAACGAAAAACTAAACTTGCAAAACCTGCACAAGTTGCACTGAAAGTAATCCAACCAATACTTAACCAGCCAAAAAACTCTCTACGATTTAATTTTTGTCTACTAATACTCATACCTCACCCACTACAATCCTCATGCGTGTGAACCCAATTTATTGACTAAAAATGGCCTTGATGACAAGTGCCATTATCGAGGTAAATCTCTAATTTTTCAACAAATTTAGTACTTCTTTTGCTTTAGTTGCAATTTTAACATTTTTATCATTTTGGGCCACATCATTTAAAAGTTCATTAAACTGGGCCCATTTATTTTTTTGCAGAGCAATTAATACATTCATCTTCAAAGCTTCAACCTGCACCCCATTAAGCCCTAAACCTTTTTCCCCCGGAGACTTTTTCCAGTTGTAATCAAGGGCCATGATTTCTTTCAAAACCCGCTCTATTTCTACTTTTCGGTAATTAATAAGACCTATTGCTGCAGCATACCTTATGGTCTGCTCAGGCGATCCTAACAGATTTTTAATTTTTTGATCGGCGCCTTCTATTTTGTGTTGTGCCAAAGCAAGAATTGCTGCATGCTGCAACCCAGTATCAGCAGAAGTAAGAAATTCTTCCAATTTTTGCCAATTAACAGGAGTTCCAACCGGCATATTACCTATTGCAACAATTGCATTAAACTTTACCTTATCATCTTGGTCGGAAAGCGCCTTGTTCAACAAAGACAATCCTTCCATTTTTTGTAGAGAGCCAATAGCAATCACAATAAAATTTCGACTTCTAGGATCTTGGCTTGAATCATAGATAGCGGAAAGGTTTTCAATAACCCAAGGAATTTCACTTTCATCAATGGCATTTGCAGCAAATAGCTTTGATAACTCATAAGCTGCTACCCAACGATTTCCAAATGTTTTTGAATGCATCTCTTGAATGAGATCTCTATGGCTTCTCTCAGTAGAGAGCATCTTAGTCACACCAAAAATAATAAAAGCTCCAACCAATACAATGGCAACAGGAACTGCGATTCCATTTAGGGGGGATTTTTCTAAAATTTTCTCTGAACTACTGCTTGCATCACTCATTAAGAAGATCCAGCTTTGCCTTTGTTTAAGATAACTGATAAAAGTTGGGAGATTGTAACAAAACCGAGATGACTTTAACAGCATCAAATGACGAAACCTTTTATTGTCAGTGCTAATAAAGAAAACAAAGAGAAGTTTGATATGGCATACTTGCTGCGAGTCTTATTATTTATTATGTTCATAGGTGTCTTTTTGACAGTAGGCACCGCTTTAAACATTCTTGATTTGGGTTTCAGCCATATTCAACTTGCGATTCCCACTTTTCTCTTCACTATTTTTATTCAGGCCTTCGTCATGTTTTATTTTATTGGCGTTGCCAGGCTAGTAGAAAATGTTTTCACTATTCTCTCCTCTCAAAAGAATCTCAAGGAACTTTTTGACAATCCTCCCGATGACCTTGCCCCTTACATGAAAAAAGTGAAACGCCTTCAATACCAAACGACCATCGCCAAAAGGCAGACTATCCCTTGGACAATTCTGATGCTGACTATAGGCTCTTTTGGTTTTTTACTCGGCGGTGCTCATGATACGGGCCTAGTTGTTAAAATAGTGCATTCAGGAGTCATTTATGGCTTTATTGCAACATTGCTTATTGGTCTTTACCGCCAATGGATTCAATTAGGAAAAAGTCACCAGACACTTAGAGATTTGAAAGGAACTTTTGGCATGTCTGATAATGCTATGTGATTGAAATCACTATAGCTAAACATTTTCACTCAAGTATCCGATATAATAGAGGTACAGGAGTGAAACGTGAGATTTTTTTTAATTCTATTAATGGCATTTTTAAGCATAAGCATTGCTCAGAATGAGCGCCCACTCACTCCTGCTGATCAAAAAGAGTTTGAAAAAATAGCGAATCGAGAAAGTGCGAAAATTACCACCACGCTAAAAGAAAAAGTCGTTGATGGTTACTTACTTGATGCTTTTGAAGATAAAGAGTCTCCCTTTCATGAAATTAAAATAAAATGCGAATCCGACCACAAAGACGATGCAGATGCTCGTAGTGAGTGTATGGCAAAGGCCTTTGATAAGAAGCTTTCCAATGATTTTAAAGATGAAGATGTCGTTGAATTAGGCAAAAATTTAAATTTAAAAAATTTCGGATTAGTAGAGCGTGAAACAAAAGAAGGTGTGAAAGACTATCTAACAGATCGATTGAATAAGTCTTTATTTGGTGATGACTATGAGTCTAGAATGAAAAAAACCAATAACCAAAAAATGGATACGTTTAAAGAAGGCGATCGATTTGTGGCCCATGGAAATTTTTATAATATCTATGAGTCACAAGTAAATAAGCAAATCCTAACGGAGCTATCGGCTTACTGCCTTGAAAGCTTTGAATTAGATATTGATGGGAGTAAGGGACTTACTCTAGAGGATCATGGAGTTGAAATTAGTCCTGACCAAAAGATTATAGATAAATGCCCTTCAATAAAAAAAACAAATACACTTCTGGCTAAAGAAATTAAATATGACCCAAGTAAAAGTAAAAAAGATGAGCTGGAAAAGAAACTCAGTACTCAACTAAATCAAGATCAATGTGTGACTAAATACACCTATCAATTATGTGTCGTTCAAGGCCTTGGTTTGATTTGTAACCACTACCAAAGAAAAGTCGCCGATCTTGTGAAAAAAACAAGTCTAGAAGGAAAGCTTAAAGACAAAGATGACATTCCTGGAAGCAGGGCCTGTGCTTTAATGAATAGGCTTCGCTCTTATAAAAAAGTGGCCAAGACTCTGCATCAAACAAGAGAAGATATGAAGTCCATGCAACAAGGAAAAGATGTAGGCTTTCAAGCTGAGACATTCTATGGCGACGGAGCTTATAAAGGGGATGGAACAAAAGGTGACACTGTTTCAGAGATAACCAATATTGCATCAGCATCAATTAAGAAGAGTTATGAAGGAGCAAACGAGCAACTCAAAGACTTTAAAAAAGATTGTACTGATGGGTCTCAAGATGAGTGTGATAAATATTTTGATGGAAATGAATATGATCATCTCCAAAAAGCAAAAGTGGAGCATCACGCAGCAACTGAAATTAAAGCAAAGCAGATTATGGCGTTAAAAGATGGTGAGCTTGAGAAATTTGTCGAACAAGAAGGTTATGAAGGGCCATTAAAACTTTGCCAGGAAGCGGAAGAGAATCAAAATGACCCGGAGAAAGTGAAAGAATGCGTAACTAATGTATTTAAAGCAGAAAGACTCGCTGTTATTAAAGAAATAGAGCAAAGAATTAATGGAGTTGCTATCAAAAAAGAGACGGCAGGCAATACTTCAACAGATCCTGCTGAAAATCAAAAGAAAGTTGAAAAAAGGCAAGAATACTTTGAAGAAGAATCCGCTCGAATTGAAAGAATTTATCAATATAATAACGTTGTTACTAGTTACTTAGATGTAACATATAAGGATGCAAACGGAGAAACAACAGAAGGTGGTGCTAATATTAAGGCCTTTGAAAATGAAAAAGAAAAGTATGAAGGTAGTGATAGCAATTACTTTAGTAAAGTTACAAAGTTTCATGACCCAAGTAAAAATAGACAACCAAGCAGTAATGAAAATGAACGAGATTGTATTAATATAGGCTTTATTGATACTGTTTTAGGTTATATTAGTAAGGATGAAAACGCGCAAGGCTGTGCAAACTAAAATCTGCATCTGCTAGTCACAATTTACTTTATAGATCTTGCCTTGAGAAACTCTTTCAAAAATGGCCTTAAACCAATTAACGACAAATTCTGATGTATAAATAAACTCTCCTTCTCCAACATAAGTAATGGCCTCTTGTTGCAGCTGAGGAATAAGGCTTATCATTGAATAATTAAAATCAGTAAGCTCAGGAACACTTTTTCCATCAAGACTCATAAGATTGAAATTAAACTCAATTGCATTGGTATAAGTAAGTATAACAAATTTATCGCCTTTAACTGATATATCCATTGAAGTTGGAACTCTTGCTCCCCAAAAATTACCAATCTTTGGTATTTTAGCCAAATCAAGGGTGGCCACTTTTTGGGCTTCAACTTTATTTTGAGAACTTTGCCACTGCTGTTTTGTAATTTTATACATACTAGACATGAAAGTTTTTTTAGCTGGGTACGTATATATTTTAGAAACTAGATATATATCACCATTAGGATGCATGGCCATACTTTCGATATCAATTTCTTGCTTGGTATTTGGATCAATGTCTTGAGGCAAAATAAAGTTTAATTTTTTATAAACTTGAACCTCTGTTGAGGATACCCAGGCTGCTTCTTTTATAAAGTATATGGCCCTTAAGTTTTCTTTTCGAGATCGTGCATTTGCACCAAAGTCCCCTACTAATATACATTTCTGATCTTCGCAATTTCCATAGGCCATATCTTCAGTATCTACAAAATCTGCATCTTTAATTTTAATTTCAACAGTATTTTCACCCTTGAGATCCGTAGAATAAATGGCGGGTAAACCACCTGAGTCATTCACATGATATATTTTTCCGTACATCTTTGAATAGACAATACCACTTGCTTCATCAATATAAGATTTGTCCAGATTTCCAAGTTCAACTGTTTTACATTTATTTTCTGCATAAAGTGAAAAAGAAAAGATGAGCAAAAAAAGAAGTTTCATATAGATTTAATCCAAACGAAAACTCTAACTAATCCTCTTGGAGAAGGGCGCCTTGTTTTAGATATATACATTGTCGTCTCTTCAACACTTGATACATCGGTTAAGAAACCCGTGAGGCTCTCTTGAGGCACAAAGAGATTAAAATAAACGCCTCCAGGGATATCAATACCAGGCTTAACTCTTCCGACTGCATTAGCACTATGTTCAAGCATAAGTTTTTTTACTTTGTCTCGTACATCACGAGGTGAAACAGAACTCATCATAAGTCTATAGGCCTTCCGACTACCGTAGCTCGAATCCCTGTAACCACTTTTTTGGTACTTCCCTTCTTCAAATTCTGATTGTTCTAAAGATGCATCTTCAATATCTTTTGGAAGTGAATCAACCGATGCTAATACTGCATCTGATTCAATATCAAAACGCTCCTCTTCAATTTTTTCAATTTCTATAGATTGTGCCTCTTGCTTTTCAAGGTTTTCAATCTCTGAAGATGAAAGAGAAATATCTTCAACAATTTGCGGTTTATCCACTTTAAAAGTTAAGGATTTATCAAGCCAAAATAAATTAGGCTCGTATAAACTTACTTTTTGAATGAGGTAATTTTCATACCAATTATTCCCGATTTTTAAAGCAAAAATGGCAACACCACCAATGATAAAAAGAATCACAATCTCTCTTAAAAATAGGAGCTGTTTTCGAAAAGAAGTTTTTTCTTTAATTTTTTCAAGATCAAACTTTTTACCATAAAAACTTTGCTTAACTTTCTTAACAAAACCTTTCCATTCAGGATAAAGAGTCACTTCTAAATCTTTCATCACATCGTTTTCTAAACTCCCTCTTTCTAGAAAATTTAAGTTGAAACCTGATTTAAGTTTTTCGTAGGTTATTTCAAGGTTTTCAGATGTGATATTGCTCATCTGGAATGATTCGTTCACTTTTTCTTCTAAATAAGGATATCTTTCTACAAAAAAATCTCTTAATAATAAAGATATTTGAGTAAAAGAAATATTAGTTTGCTCTTCTAACTC
>CAYGUN010000026.1:0-16269 GCA_964353025.1 uncultured Bacteriovoracaceae bacterium | reverse complement strand
TTTTCTTTTGCAAATTCATGTCTCTTGGAGGATTATCTTTCCTTTACTATTTTCAAAGGAAAAAACTGGATGGGTACTTAAAATGATAACCTACTCTCCTCTTCCTAGCTTCAATGAAATTTCAAAAAGATTTCTTTTTTCTGCTAAAAGAAGCGAAGAAAAAACTATTTGGAAAATAAATAGTAAGACTTCTCAATATTTCTTTTCACGCAGTTGCTTTGCACTTGGAACACTCGCTAGAGCATTATGCCAAATAAAAGAAACTCCTATTATTTGGATTCCTGATTACTTCTGTGATGAGTCACTCGACTTTATAAGAGAAACAACTTGTAAGCTTATCTATTATCCAATTGATGAATCCTACTACCCAAAATGGAATAAACTAGATGAACTCGCACTCAAAAACCCACCCGATATGTTCATACTTGTCCATTTTTTTGGGATTGAAAGTGATATTAAGGGGTCGCAAAAATTCTGTAAAAAATATCAATCATACTTTATTGAAGATTGCGCACATGTCCTTCACCCTAATGGTAATATAGGCAAAAATTCAGATGCATGCTTTTATAGCCCACACAAACTTCTCCCTATTCCGGATGGAAGTATTTGCTTAATTAAGGAAAAAACTGAACTTAATATAAAATTTGATACTCTTTATCAAACCCAGACAAAAAATAAACATAAACATAAACATTTATTCTGGTTACTCCGTAAATTAATTTTAAAGTTTTTACCTGCATTTATTTACAAAAAACTCATCCCAACTGCTTCTTTACACAAAAATCATGACCGAGAAGAGAAACTAGAGTGGCTACCTTCTATAAGTAATTATTCAAAAAATGCTTTATACTCGTATACTCAAGGGCAGCTACATGACTACAATACTAAAAGAAAAAAAAACCAAGCCTTAATCCAAGAATTACTTCCATTCTTTCTCGGTGACTACTCAATTACAATCAAAAACATAGAACAAATACCCTACCAAGCTTTACTAGAAGTTCATAATAAAAATGAAGTACAAGACGTTTATCAAAAACTAATTGAACTAGGTTTCTACCCTTCTGCTTGGCCAAATTTGAGCTATGAGATAAAAAACAACAACCTCTCTATTGCAAACAAATTACGCTCCCAAAATATACTACTTCCAATTCACCAGACCCTGAACTACGAGAAAATAATTAATAGGATTATTAAGACTGCGCTTTCAAGTTCAAACCCGATTCGTATCGATTGGAAAAATGTAACAAAAGCCAAGTGGGAAGAAATACTTTCAAAGATTGAAAAAACAAACCTATTGCAACTTTGGGATTATGCCGAGGGAAAAGAAACCCTAGAAGGAAAACCTCCTCTTAGGGGTCTCATTTATAAAAATGGTAATGTAATTGGACTTATCCAGGGGGTTGTTAAAGATTTTAAACTCTTCAAGATCACTCGCTTTAATCGAGGGCCTTTATTTGTTAACGATCAGGTAAATATACTTGATAAACTGTATAGTGTTAAAGCTTTAAAAGACAATCCTGCGAATCTTTCTAATTGCATAACTCTTATCACACATGAGCTACCAAAAAGTTTAATCAATACTAGAGCTTTAAGAAAAATTGGTCTTCTCAAATTAACTGATGGCAACACTCACACAGCGTGGGTAAACTTGAGACTGAGCGAAGAAAAATTAAGAAGTAACTTAAAAAGTAAGTGGAGAAACTTGTTAAAAAAGTCCGAATCTTCTCAACTTGAGTTAGAAGTCTCATCAGATCAACAATCTCTTGAATGGTTAATACTTAAATACAATTCCTTAATGCAAGAAAAAGACTTTCAAAGCATTTCTCCAGATTTCCTTCGCTACCTCTTTTCTCATGCTGATAAAATCAACAAACATTTAATTCTCAAGGCAAAATTAGAAGATGAAACTATCGGAGCCATTTTAATCACAAGGCAAGGAAATAGCTCAACATACCTAATTGGATGGAGTGGAGAGCTAGGACGAAAGTATAATGCAAACAATTTTCTCCTTTGGAATGCATTGCTTGAGTCTAAGAAAAGAGGATGTGTCTCTTTTGACATTGGAGGTTTAGGAGTAAAAAGTAATCCTACTATCGCACATTTTAAAAGAGGAATTTCCCCTGAAGAGTATTTTTATAACGGGGAGTTTCTATCATGGAAGATTTTCTAGAAAACACTGCAGTATGATAACCAATAAACCCAGCAATGCCTGTAATTAGAATTTTCATCTCTTTCCTAATCAGAAATAATGATTTAACTTCTTAAAAGTATCTAACTATCACAATATTTAGATGGGATACAATAATTTTTAGCAAGGATTCAAAATGTCTCTCGCCAGCTCTGAGCTTAAAGAGCTCTACCATAACCAAGAACTATACTACGCAGGTAGTCGTCCCGAAATGCTCCGATACCTCCCAAAAACAACAAAAAAAGTGCTCGATGTTGGGTGCGGGCAAGGCAATTTTGCAGCGGATGTGAAAAAAATAACAACAGGTGAATCCTGGGGCATCGATTTAAATAGTGAGGCCATTGAAAAAGCAAAGCTCATCCTCGACCAAGCTTTCGCAGGCAGCATTAGTGAGCTTTATGAGAAACTGCCAGATCAACATTTTGATGCTATTTACTTCAATGACATTCTTGAACACTTGGTCAACCCTTATCAAACTCTTGAAATAATTAAGAAAAAATTAAGCCCACAAGGGGTGGTTATCGCTTCTATCCCCAATGTTCGCTACTTTAGAAACCTGCGGGGCCTTCTTTGGCACCGTGATTGGAAGTACGAAGATGAAGGAATACTCGATAGAACTCACCTGCGTTTTTTCACTAAAAAAAGTATTGAAAGAATGTTTGATGAGCAAGGTTATGAAATTATAAGTATCGAAGGCATTAATAAAACTAAGTCGCTTAAGCCTTATTTCTACAATCTTTTTACTCTTGGAATGTTTGGCTTTGATACCAGATTTCTTCAATTTGCAGTGGTTGCGAGACCGAGATAATGGAACTTTAATGCTCTCCGTTTCAGGGTAACAAAAGGGTGCTAACTTAAAGTTAAATTTTAAATTAACACCCCTTTGAACGTGTAATATACTGATATTATGTATAAAAGGATCCTTGCCCCTCAGCTTGTGAATTAATTGTCCCAATACCCTGTTTTAACATTATCGGGACCCAGGCAGTCAGGAAAAACAACTCTTGTTAGAACACTTTTTAAAGACTTTAGCTACAGCTCACTTGAAGACCCTGATGTTAGAGAAGTGGCAAAAGAGGACCCAAGAGGTTTTTTAAATCAGGTGGGAGAAAGGGCCATCATTGATGAAGTACAAAGAGTACCAGGCCTTACTTCATATCTGCAAACAATCGTTGATGGGCCAAAGAATAAAAAAAAATTCGTAAAACTTGCAGCTGGCCGCGTAGGACAGCTTATTAATGCTTCATCACTTTCTAATGAAGTTGGTGTGACAAGTCCAGTTATCACAAAATGGGTTTCTGCTCTCAAATCAACTTTTATTTGCTTTACCCTTCCTCCTCACTTTAAAAACTTTAACAAGAGAATTGTCAAAACTTCCAAGCTCTATTTTTACGATACAGGTCTACTTTGCTACCTACTTGGTATTAAAAGTGCCCAGCAGCTCGATATTCATCCATTAAGGGGAAGTATTTTCGAAAACTTTATTATTAGCGAATCAATCAAATCCAAGGGTAATAAAGGCAAGGAAGCTAATTATTATTTTTGGAGGGATCAGAAAGGTCACGAAGTTGATTTAATTGAAGAGAGGTCAAATTATTTATTTCCAACAGAGATCAAATTAAGTGAAACATTTCACTCAAAATTCACAAAGAATATTGAATATATCAATAAGCTTCAAGAACTAAATTTAGCCGACATTAACCCTCAAGGTGAGATTGTTTATTGTGGATCTTCAGAGCGGAGTTTTAAAAATCTTCAGGTAAAAAATTGGCTGAGCTATCTAACTCAAAGCTAAGGCATTTTGCAAGAGAGTAAATCAGGAATTTTCCTTTGGGATATCTTGTAATCTTCAGGAATTCCAATATCAATAAAATCCCCTTCGCAGATGACACTATAGAGATTATTTTCTTCAATAATAGCTGGAAAGATTTCAGTTTCTAAAGAATAGAAGTTTTCTTTTTTCTGGGCGAAATAACCCAGAACTTCCTTAGTCATAAAATAAATTCCTGAGTTTACAAGAGAGTCTTCAAGGCCTCTTTTTTTCTCTCGAAAACTTGTAATGAAGTTTTCACCATTAATCTCTGCGATGCCATATCTTTCAGCATGCTTCATCTTCACAAGCCCAATAGTGCAAGGAGATTGGGCCTTGCTTAAAAAGTCCTTTAGGCAAAATGTAAAATAACAATCACCATTGAGGATTAAAAAGTTTTCTTCTTGAGAATTCTGCATCGCAGCTTTCACTGCTCCACCTGTCCCAAGGGGAGAGCACTCATCAGAATAACCTATCTCTATGCCTAAGTTACCACCATCCTTGAAATACTCTTCAATAATCTCAGACATATAACCGGTTAATAGAGTAATTTTTTTTATTCCGGCGGATTTTAAGATTTCAATTTGGTAGCGAAGAAAAGGAATTCCTCGAATTGGGGCTATGGATTTTGGTACGTCGCGAACTACATCTGAAAGCCGAGTCCCTCTGCCTCCTGCCAATATTAAAGCTCTTAAGTTCTCAATATTTTTTATCATCAATTAAAAAATCTCATCTTGCGTGTCTTTTAATCACTACCTTTTAACTTTTCTCAAGTAAGCTTAGATTTTTCTTCAAATACGCTAATGCGTACAAAGGCAAGGTAACGAGCTTAGCTCCATTTGCGAAATCTTTATCAACGTAGAATTCTTTAAGACAAACTTTAAAACACAAAGATGTATTTTTCTTTTCAGCAAAATATTTTAATGACTTAAGATGTCCCCTGCTAGCAGACTTCACTTCAATGGGATAGATTTTTCTTTTATACTCAATTAAGAAATCAATTTCTGCTTTCTTACTTCCTTTATCTCTTAAATGATATATCAGCTGGGGTTCTAAGGTTGGTTCTTGAAAAAAGTTTAAATGCTGGGCCACAAACTGTTCAGCTATCACACCTTTTGTATTAAAATGATTTTCAAATTCTAAATCAATTGAGTCAAAGTCTAATCTCAATAAACAATTAAGCAAACCAATATCAAGAAAATAAGTTTTTAAAACTCGCAAATCACTCTCTCCAAGAAGAGGAATGCAATTTCCATCACTGTGGATACAAGACAGAACAACCCTCGCATCAATTAGTAACTCAACAATTCTTCTTATGTCTCGCGAAGTTGAACTTGAATCAAGTTTGGAGTATATGATTTTTTGACCAGCGACTAATGCTAAAGACTGAAAAACTCTTGAAATCCTCTGCACATCTATTCTGCGATTGTACTTAGGAAAATCTGCTTGATAAGTCTGAATAATTTGCTCTTGAACATCCCTCATCTCAAGAAAGCTATTTGTTTGAGCAAACACCTTTACTGCAGCCGGCATTCCTCCAACATAGTAATAATCCTTTAATGCCTTTATTCCTGCTGTATGCACTTCATGAGAGAACTCAAAATTACTTAATTTTTCATCCAGATAACTTTGTCCCGTGGCCCACAAAAACTCCCTAAAATTCATTGGCCCAAGATGATAAAAAGAAACCCTTCCCACGGGAAATGAAAAATCTTGCGAATGCAAAGCTATTTCAAGCAGAGAGCCTGCTGCAATAATTTTAAGGGTAGGATCTTTTTCATAAAAATAGCGCAGATACTTTAAAAGTTTTGGAGACTCTTGAATCTCATCAAAAAATATGAGTGAGTTCTCTTTGATTCTCTTTTTCTTCTTTAACTGTATTTCATCCAATAATGACTGCAAGTTAAAATCATCACTCTCCACTGCCTTTAGATGTTCAATTTCTAGATTAATCTCAATAAGATCGAGGCCCTCTGCTACACTAAATTTCCGAACAAGAGTTGACTTTCCTACCTGTCTGGCACCCCTTAAAATCATGGGTTTTCTCGAATTACTGGTCAACCATTTCTTAAAATCGCTCAATGCTTCTCTTCTCATTTTTTAATCATAACATACTGAAAGTACGATTCAAAGTCGTTTTTTAGGGGTAAATCCAGACATCTGAAGTTGTTTTTTGGGGGTAAATATAGACATTGCACAACCCAACCCTACGCAATCCGGGCCACATCTCGCTTCGTAATCAAGCCCATCTAATGTTGTAAGAGAAGGACTACCGCGGAGAGCGTTTTAAAGACTACCCTTCAAACTTAAAAGGCAATAACGATCTGCTTTCTCTGACTCAACCTCAAATCATTCAAGAAATTCATGAAAAATACCTCCAGGTCGGATCTGACATCATTGAAACCAATACTTTCAGTGGCACAGCCGTTTCCATGGCCGATTACAATATGGAAGACTTGATTTATGAACTAAACTAAGCCGCAAAACTACCAAGCAAAAAAACTCTCCTTTGGAGAAAGAGGGAAAGACTCTCTAAAGTACTTCTAGCGACCTCTGCACGCTCCAGCAACTTTGCATTTCACATATCGTGATTTCAAGTAGTTAAAACAAAACAACATGTTCACTTTATTGAAACATAAAAAAATAATGAACATAATTTTATAAACAATTGATTTTAATAAAGTTTAATATGCTCAATATATGTTCACTAAAATATAAATATATGCTACAATAATGAACATGCTAGAACAAGAAATCAATAAGCAATATCTCTCCCGATTAGAAAGAATGCTCAAAGATGAGTTTGGTTTGGAAATATTGGAAAAATATGAAGAGATAGAACTCGGAGTTAATTTTCGTCCGGATGCTCTCATCGTTACCAAAATTGGTAGATACCAAGTCCCCATGGCCATCGAGATAAAAAGCGCAGTCAACCATCAGTCACAAGTACAAAGACTTACTGAGTTTGCTGCAAAGTTTGAAGGCATAGTGATCGTTGTTTCGTCCTCAATTGATGACAAGATAAAAGAAAAACTCAAAGAACATGGAGTTGGGTTTTACGAAATTGATAAGGCAATTTTTCTTCCTCTTGATTTTCAATTAAGAGCAGATGGTCAGGCCTTAAGTGAACAAAATTTTTTGATAAATAAGACGGGCTTCAGAGCCGAAAGCAACGTCAAACTTATGCTATATTTTGTTGCCAACCCAGCATCCCTGGAATTTACTCAGCGCCAACTTGCATCTGACTTGGATATATCTTTAGGAGCAATTAATAAGGCCTTAAAGAATTTGGAAACTGTAGGTGTGGTAAAAACTTCCAAAAATAAACGTTACTTAGGGAATCTTGAAGATATCATAAATAGATGGCGCATCTCTCTCCTTGATTTTGAACGGGAATCTTTATCCATTGGGCGATTTTCTCCAAGTAGTGAACGCTTCTATAGTGAATGGCCAAATAAAGATTTAAAAAGTGTAGGAGCTTACTGGGGAGGAGAACCTGCTGCATCCATCAGAACTAAATATTTAAGCCCTGGCCACTTTACCATTTACTCTTATAATGAGCGTCCCTCAGAGGTTGCTAAATTATTACGCTTAAGGAGCGATACGAAAGGTAACATAGAAATTTACAGATGTTTTTGGCCCGATTCTCTAAATAATGAAGATGGGACCATTCCTGATTTTGTAACCTATTGTGAATTGCTGAACTCTAGAATTGATAGAAACATTGAAACTGCAAGGCTTTTACGAGAAAAAATTGAAACGGAGTTAGCAAAGTATGAGTTCTGATCTTCAGGGAATTATTAATGGGCTAGTCCCACATTTTGAGTCCCACGGCATTCAATTTATGATCATAGGAGCCAAGGCCAGGGATATTATTTCTGAACAAAGTGGACTTCCTTTATCTGCCCGAAAAACCTCGGACGTTGATTTTGGAATTTTAATAGATAATTGGAATACGTTAGAAGCTCTACGCAAATCATTTGAAGCAGATAAATCGATAAAAGAGTCATCAAGTAAGGATAATAAAATTCGTTATTATTTCAATGAAACACCTTTCGATCTTCTACCCTTTGGTGGAGTAGAAAAGGATGGGAAGGTTTCTTGGCCTCCATTTTATGACACTATTATGACAGTTATTGGCCACCAAGAGGCTCTTGATTATGCCTCTGATATTGAAATCGGAACTAGAAGAATAAAAGTTGTCACCCCTGAAATGCTTGTTGCCTTAAAGATTGTTTCCTGGGAAGAAAATCCAGCAAGACAAAGAGATGCCGACGATATTAACTACATCATTTCAAATTATGAAAGGATTGATCCCGATACGGACGATTATATCTGGGATAATCATGAAGATTTACCAGAAAAATTTGACCATGACATGAGCCTAGCGGCAATCGCTCTATTAGGAATTAGAATTAAAAACTACGCATCAAATGAGCATACTGAGTTGATTATAAAAGTACTTTCAAATACAGAAATTCGAGAAAAATTAGTGAGAGCTATGCTGGCAAGTAGACTAGGCCCCAGTGATGATGGTGAATTGAAGTTAGCAAGCGCTAAGTTACAAGCATTGTCATCAGGAGTTCAGCATTAAAAAGGAATAATGCATTAAGAATGCGTAACATACTGGAAGTACGATTCAAAATCGTTTTTTAGGGGTAAATATAGACATTGCCCCCCCCTACGCAATCCAGGCCACATCTAACTTCGCAATCAAGCCTATTTAATGTTATAAGAAAACCACTATGAAAAATATAATAGAACTAATAAAGCAGCGAATCCTTATCCTAGACGGCGCAATGGGCACAATGATTCAGCGCTATAAATTAGAAGAGGAAGACTACCGCGGAGAGCGCTTTAAAGATTACCCTTCAAACTTGAAAGGTAATAACGATCTACTCTCTCTGACCCAACCTCAAATTATTCAAGAAATTCATGAGAAATACCTGCAAGTCGGTTCTGACATCATTGAAACTAATACTTTCAGTGGCACAACCATTTCTATGGCCGATTATAATATGGAAGACTTGGTTTATGAGTTAAACTTCGAGTCTGCCAAGCTGGCCAAGATAGCGGCAGAGAAATATTCAACTCCAGATAAACCGCGCTTTGTGGCGGGCTCTATTGGCCCCACGAATAAAACCTGCTCACTTTCACCTGATGTAAATAATCCTGGCTTTCGTGCCATTACTTTTGATGAATTAGTCGAAGCCTATTATCAGCAGATCGGGGCCTTGGTTGATGGTGGCGTTGATATTCTTTTAATTGAAACTATTTTCGATACACTGAACTCTAAGGCAGCTCTTTTTGCTGTTCGCAAATATTATGATGATAAAAAAATAGAACTTCCCGTTATGGTCTCAGGAACTATCACTGATCGTTCAGGAAGAATTTTATCAGGTCAAACAGCAGAAGCCTTTTTGTACTCAATCTCTCACTTTCCCATAATGAGCGTTGGCTTTAATTGTGCCTTTGGTGCGGACCTCATGCGCCCCTTTGTTGAAGAAATATCCAAGAAAGCTTGGTTTCCTATTTGTGTTTACCCAAATGCGGGATTACCTAATGAGTTTGGTGAATATGACCACGGCCCAAAATTTATGGCAGAAATTATTAAAGATTTCTGTGAAAGTGGATTCATTAATATTATTGGTGGATGTTGTGGAACAACAGATGACCACATAAAAGAGATTGCAGATGTGGCCAAAAATTATGGGCCACGTCCAATTCCTGAATACAAACCCAACCTCTACCTTTCAGGCCTAGAGCCATTACTTGTTTATAAAGAATCTAATTTTATTAATATTGGCGAAAGAACTAATATTACAGGCTCCATCAAATTTAAAAAACTTATTTTAAGTGGTGACTTTGATACCGCCTTAGAAGTTGCAAAAAGCCAAGTTGAAGGTGGCGCCCAAGTTTTAGATGTTAACATGGATGAGGGAATGCTTGATTCCAAAGAGGCCATGGTTAAGTTTCTAAATCTTATTGCCAGCGAACCTGATATTGCACGAATTCCCGTTATGATTGATTCCTCTAAATGGGAAGTTATTGAAGCGGGCCTTAAGTGTATTCAAGGGAAAGGTATCGTCAACTCTATCTCTCTTAAAGCGGGAGAAGAAGAATTTATCAAGCAAGCAAACTTGGTAAGGCAATATGGAGCAGCAGTTATCGTCATGGCCTTTGATGAAAAAGGGCAAGCCGATAACTATGAAAGAAGAATTCAAATTTGTCAGCGTGCCTACGATATTTTGGTTAATCAAGTAAAATTTCCGGCTGAAGATATTATTTTTGATCCTAATATTCTCACTGTCGCCACAGGACTTGAAGAGCATAATAATTATGCCGTTGACTTTATCAATGCAACAAGATGGATTAAAGAGAATCTTCCCTACGCTAAAGTCAGTGGTGGAGTTTCCAATATCTCCTTTTCTTTTAGAGGCAATGATAAAGTTCGAGAGGCCATGCATTCGGCCTTTCTCTACCATGCCATTAAAGCTGGCATGGACATGGGGATTGTAAATCCAGGAATGTTGGAAGTTTACTCAGACATCCCCAAAGAATTACTCGAACATGTAGAAGACGTTCTTTTAAATAGAAGGGAAGACGCCACTGAAAGATTAGTTGATTTTGCTGAGGCCTTTAAAGGGCAAGGTGGAAAAAAACAAGAAGCAGACCTCTCTTGGCGAGAAAATACAGTTCAAGAAAGATTAAAATATGCCCTAGTTAAAGGAATCATTGATTTTATTGATGAAGATACTGAAGAAGCGCGCCACCTTTATGAAAGACCTTTGGAAGTTATTGAAGGCCCTTTGATGGATGGAATGGGAATTGTCGGAGATCTATTTGGTGAAGGAACACTCTTTCTTCCTCAAGTCGGGACATCTGCTAGGGTTATGAAAAAATCCGTGGCCTATCTCAATCCTTTTATTGAAAAAGAAAAACTCAATGCCGTCACACAGAATGCTGGCAAAATTCTACTGGCCACAGTTAAAGGTGACGTCCACGATATTGGAAAAAATATTGTAGGAGTTGTCTTGGGTTGTAATAATTATCAAATTATCGACCTTGGCGTTATGGTTAACAGTGAAACAATTTTACAAAAAGCCGTGGAAGAGAATGTAGATATCATCGGTCTTTCAGGACTTATTACACCTTCCTTAGATGAGATGGTTCACGTTGCAAAAGAGATGAAAAGACAAAACATAAAAATACCTCTTATGATTGGAGGGGCCACCACATCAAGAATTCATACGGCCGTAAAGATAGCCCCTTTTCTTGAGAGTAGTGTTGTTCATGTAGCGGATGCTTCTCGTAGCGTTCCTGTCGCTCAGAAATTAAAAGATAAGAATGATACCACTGGCTTCATGAAAGAGATGAAAGAGACTTATAGTCAAATGCGTGAAAAGCATCTCAACACTCACCAAAAAGTTGAACTTGCAAGTTACCAAGATGCTTTAAAGAATAAATTAAAAACTGACTGGTATAATTATACTCCTATCACTCCTTCTTTTACTGGAGTTAAAACTTTTAGCAATATCACGGCAAAAGATTTAAGACCTTATATTGATTGGTCTCCTTTTTTCCATACCTGGCGCTTAAAAGGGACATATCCTAAAATTTTCCAAGATGAAAAATATGGAGAAGAAGCGAAAAAACTCTATGACGAGGCCCAGGAAATCTTAGACGAACTACTTAAGAATAAAGTATTTGCGCCCAAAGCTGTGATTGGATTTTTTGAAGCAAACTCCGATGGCGCTGATGATGTAACACTTTCCAATGGAAAAGTTCTGCATTTTCTAAGAACCCAAAAGAAAATGAAAAAAGCTGATTCTAAGAATCACTCACTAGCTGATTTAATAGCCCCAAAAGATAGTGGCAAAAAAGATCATATTGGATTTTTTATTGTTACTGCAGGTGATGGGGTTGATGCCTACGCCAAAGAGTATGAGAAAAAATTCGATGATTACAAGGCCATTATGATTAAGGCCCTGGGTGATAGAATAGCTGAAGCTTATGCTGAGTTTATGCATGAAAAAGTCAGAAAAGAGCTTTGGGGTTATCAGGCAGATGAAAACTTAACTAATGAAGATCTTATTCTTGAAAAATATAAAGGTATTAGACCAGCACCTGGATACCCCGCTTGCCCTGATCACACAGAAAAAAGAACCATTTTTGAACTGCTTGATTCTCAAAAAAATACGGGAGTGACTCTGACTGAGAATTGTGCCATGACGCCGGCATCTTCAGTGAGTGGTTATTACTTCTCGCACCCTGAAGCTGAATATTTTAATGTAGGAAAGCTTGATGACTCTCAATTAAAACCTTACGCCCAAAGAAAAAAAATAAGCTATGTTGAGGCAACTAAGTGGTTGCAGGCGAATATTGATTAAAAGTTTTCGACATTCACTTTTTGTCTAATAATACTCCCTACTTTGGAGCAAATTTGTTTGAAAATAGAAGGTATTATTAGACAAAAAAACCAAAAGAAGAGAAACTTCCCCATTTGCATGACAACGAATATTCAACAACTTAAACCTTACTTGTTTAAATATACAGGAATATTTATGTTATTTACATGAATTTTCATGTAAATTAGCAATATGTATAAAAGAATACTTGATTTAAAACTGGCTAAAAAATCCTTTTTCGTCTGGGGTCAGAGACAAACAGGAAAAAGTACGCTTTTAAAAAATAATTTCCCTGAAGCTTTTCATATCAATCTTTTAAAATCTGATGAGTTTCTCGACTATTCAACAAAGCCAAGTCTGATCAGAGAAAGAATCTCACATCTTCCTGAAGGCAGTGTCGTTATTATCGATGAGATTCAAAAAATCCCTCTCTTACTTGATGAAGTCCATTATTTAATAGAAGAAAAAAAAATAATTTTCGGTCTTTGTGGTTCAAGTGCAAGAAAGTTAAAAAGAGAGCACGCCAACCTACTCGGAGGTAGGGCCAAAAGATTTGAACTCTATGGGCTTAGCGCATATGAATTGCAGTCTGATTTCAACCTTACCCAAATGCTCAATAGAGGCTATCTTCCTTCGCTCTATCTAGATGAGGATTATAAAGACTCTCAAAAAGCATATGTTTCAGATTACCTTCAAGAGGAAATTCTGGCTGAAAGCTTAACTCGTAACCTTCCACAATTCTCCAGATTTTTAGAGGTTGCAGCTCTAGATGATACTCATACAATTAATTTTTCTAATATTGCCCGAGAGGTAGGGGTATCATCCATAACTGTTCGAGACCACTATCAAATCCTCGTTGATACTCTTATTGGAGGTTTTCTTGAAGCCTATACTAAAAATAATAAACGAAGGGTAAAGCAATCATCTAAGTTTTATTTTTTTGATATTGGTATTGTAAATTATCTTACACATCGTTCTAATCTTGTTCCAAAAAGCTCTGACTTTGGCAAAGCATTTGAAAACTGGGTCTATCATGAACTCCTTTGCTATAAGAGTTACAAAAATAGTAACCTCCAAATCCGATACTGGGCACTGGCCTCTGGAGCCGAAGTTGACTTCATTCTCGATGATATGCAAATTGCCATTGAAGCCAAAGCAACAGAACAAGTAAATGATAATCACCTTAAAGGCCTGAGAGAAATAAAAAAAGAGTATAGTCATATTCAAAGAAGAATTATTATTTCATTGGATAGACAATATAGACAAACTCAAGATGGTATTGAAATTATCCCATACGAAAGCTTTATTCATCAACTCTGGGATGGTAAAATTATATAGTCTTTTTGTGCCGAAATAGCTTAGGGAGGAATAAGGTAAAGTAAGTGCAGCATTATTAATTACAGTACCCACCGAAATAACTATGACACCATTTTCCACTTTTTATAACTTCATAAGGTGCACTTCGTTCGAGAAACTCTTTCTCTCCAATCTTTCTTTTTTCTGCGGGATCAAGTCTGGCGGCAATACATACTTTTCTATTAGTATCTTCTTTTAGCTTATTCCAATCTTCTAAAATTTTTTTGCAGAAAGAAGGATCATGCCAACCACGAGTGTAATAAAAATATGTAGGAGTGGTTGAATCAATATTAAAGCTCACATCACAGACATCATTTAATTGACTATTTGGCCAATGGACACGTTCATAATTAATATTAAGTTTTATTTGATGAATATTAAAACAGCTGTACATACCTTTAAACTCATCATCATTAGCACTGAAAGTTTTAAGTGAAAAAAATAGAGTTAAGATGATTATAGTTGTTTTCATTCTGTTTGCATTCCTAGTTTCGCAAATATCTTTTTTAATTTGGCTTTAACTTGTTTAGTGCTTGCTGTTCTACTTTTGAGTCTACCTTTGTAGTCCATTAAGACTTCAAACCATGTAGGCTCTCTTTTTAATATCCATTTAGCAGTTTCTCTTTTTCTAAAAAGATGCCTGACACCAAAGGCTATGTTCCGATTGGGATCCCATAAATCTTCATATTCAAGATCAATGTATTGATTTCTGTATTCTCGTATTTTGTGATCCTTGGCCCATCTTGTGGCCCTTTCTGTTAACTGCATGAGACCTCTAGCTTTTCCAATTTTTTGGGAATTGGGAGCCCACGCGTTTGAATTAAAAGTTGATTCTGTTGCAATAAGAACTTTCACATGATTTGGATGCAAGGGATTTTTGAGTTGAAAAGCATCATTCCAGTAAGCAGTCCAGCCAGAAATAAGCTTATCATATCTGTTTTGTTTTTCTAGACTTAAACCCAACCCCAAGTCCCTTTTTGAAACTTTAACTTTCGGATTTAAGAATATCTTTTTTGAGGCAATGAGATCCATTTCATCGCCTCCTAGAAAATCTTTTTTAGATGGGTTCTTTCGACAATGGCCATCATGGTCAGTGACTTTGCTAGAAGTTAAATATTTGGGATGTCTGCGTACCCAATGTTCTCCTATGGGACAAGTTCGCCACGGACTTTCAACTTCAATATCTTTTGTGTCTAAAAAAGGAATTTTATAGACTTTTGATTTCTTAACAGTTTTTCCAATAAATTTACTCCAATGGGCAAATTCCCAAGGAATTTCCATTTCTTTTTGAATTCTTTTTTGTAAAGACTGTATCTTTTTAGTACTTGAGTTTTTTCTAGTTTTAAAAGGGATTTTATATTCAAATTCTGAGTTGATTTTACTTTTTTTCAAAAAATAAAATTTAATATTATCTTCTTGGTCAAAGAAGACTTTCAAGAATTGTTTAATTTGTGTTTTTTCTTCTTTATTTGGCATGGAATAATTTTATCTAAACCTATATTTATAGTCTAACTTAAATTTATTTTTTATTTCATTTCTGAGAAATGGAAATCTGCTTTGTTATAAAATTCCATCCTCTAAAAAAATATTGATCTTGTCCATTACCGATTGAATATCTGAATCCAGTTCTTTTTGTATTTCAGCATCAAGGGTTTTAAAGTAGATGTTCCAATAATTTTGAATGATGCTGATTTGATCTTTGGGAATAGATAGTTTTTGAAAGTTAGTTCCCCTATTAGAGAATGTATCTTTGATGGCTTTTTTTACTTTTCTCTTGTTAACGACGTCCTTACGAATAAGAAGTAAAAGGTCATGATAGTCTTTCATGCGACTATTTTGATCCGCTCTAGCGATAGCCGTTTCAAGTTTTTCAGCAAAGATGCTCTCAGCAGGATAGGCCCATAAATGAATTTCTTTTTCAAATAGAGGAGCCTTATCTGTTTCCAATAACTTCATCGTGATTTCCTTAGGACTTACGGCATCGCCCACTCCAATATCAATAAAAATTTTGGTTTTTGTGTTGCCCAGTTTTCCAATGATGAAAACCTGATAGCCGGGATACTTCATGTGAGGGTGAGGAAGTGGTCCAACATCTAAATTTTCAAAAGTAAAACCATCGGCCAAGGTCAGGGTCGATACTTCGGTTAGATATTTTTTTACATCATCAATAGATGCAACCAGGTCTTTAATTAAAAAATCAAGATCGCGAGTTTCACGTTGTAAATTAATATAGCGAAGTAAACACATGGCACCTTTGAATATAAAATTTTTCCGATATGGAGAGATTGCTAATCGTGCAAGCCACCGCTCAAGTACAACCTCTTACCACACATCGTTAAAAGTTCGATTTTGTTTCTTCGCTATGGCCTTTACTTTTTCTTTTGTGGATTGTTCAATAGCCTTTGAGTCAATTTTATTCATGTCAGGGCCTCGATGTAGGGTTGAATGTCAATGACCTGCCCGAACTTTTAGTACCATTTACACGACTAAACTTTAAATCGCAAGAG
>CAYGUN010000025.1:0-17273 GCA_964353025.1 uncultured Bacteriovoracaceae bacterium | reverse complement strand
GTATAAAGAAGTGGATAAAAGACTTCTTGGTTTGCAACCTGGACAGTTAGTTGTTCTTGCAGCACGTCCGGCCATGGGGAAGACGGCCTTAGCATTAAACTTTGCAGTGAACTCTGCCAAGCACTCAGGACTTCCTGTTGCTATCTTCTCTCTGGAGATGTTAGCGCCTGAACTAAGTATGAGAATTTTGGCGAGTGAAGCTGGAGTTGATTCAATGAGGTTAAGAACTAAGAGTTACTTAGATAGTGATTTAAGAAATATCGCTAATGCAGTTCAATCTCTTTCAAATCTTCCTTTGTTTATTAATGATGCAGCTGATATTACTCTGGTTGATATTAGAAGCCAGTGTCGAAAAATTAAAGTGGAGCAAGGTCTTGGTCTTGTTGTTATCGATTATCTTCAATTAATGCAGTCTCATACGGGCAACCCATCTCGTGAACAACAAATTTCAGAAATCTCCAGGGGCCTAAAGAACTTGGCCAAAGAACTGGAGTGTCCTGTGCTTTCTCTTTCTCAGCTTAATCGTGCTGTTGAATCAAGAACAGAGAAGCGGCCAATGGTTTCCGATCTTCGTGAATCAGGTTCTATAGAGCAGGATGCGGATATTGTTATGCTTTTATACCGTGATGAAGTTTATAACAAAGAGACCAAGGATAAAGGTCTTGCAGAAATCATTATTGGTAAAAACAGAGCAGGGGAAACAGGAACGGCTAAGTTGGCATGGATTGGCTCTCAAATGAAATTTGCAAATCTCTCTTATGAGCAATCTGAGTAATCAAATCTACTCCATTTTTTATTTAAAAAAACAGAACAAGTTCTTAAAGCTGACTGAGGTCAGAACGGCTTTTATTTATTATTCAACATTTAGAATTAATCTGCTTTCGGGTGAAAAACAAGCTTTTACTATTGAATCCTTTCTTGGAGAATTAGAGCGGTTTCAGTTGAAAAGAGAAGTTCAAAGTCCTTTAGTGATTCATTTATATTACGAACTTGGAAATATTTTTATGGGAATGGATATCCTTGATGATTGCCCACTCGGAATTGTGCTCGAATATTCTAAGAAAGAAGTAGTCAAGAGTATAGGTGAGAGAAATAAAGCACTCGTCAGTTTTGATATGGTGGAAAATGAGTTCATCCAATACAAAAGACAGTTTGAAAAAGTTCAAGAACATCTCTTTAAAGGTGATTGTTATCAAGTTAATCTAACTCAAAGAGTTCTTTTTAAAGGTGCAAAGACATATAGAGTCCAGGATTATATCTCTCACTTCTTTACCAATAAAGATGAACTTTCAGCTTATGCCCATCTTACCTTCTTGGGACCTTTGGATAAATTAATCCTGAGTAATTCTCCTGAATGCTTATTTAATTTTAATCCCCATACGAAGGAAATCTATTCGATGCCTATAAAAGGTAGCGCTGCTTTGGAAAGTAAACAGCAATGGCCCACGATATGGCATAAAATGAAAAATGATAAAAAAGAGCAAGCCGAACTTTTTATGATTGCAGATATGATAAGAAATGATCTTTCGAAGATAAGTGATTATAAAACAAAAGTAGTGGCGTTGAAGAAACCCTTAATGGTTCCTAAAATTTTACATCAGTATTCTATCATTTCTTCAAGTCCTAAGACTTCATTAAATCTAAGAGAACTCATCCAAGCTATTTTCCCTGCTGCCAGTATCACAGGAGCTCCCAAGAAAAGAGTGATGAGTATTATAAGTTCTGTTGAAAAATCAATCAGAGGCATCTACTGTGGCTCTACCGTGCTTTGTGTAGGCCAACATAAGAGCGCATCTATTAATATTCGCACTGCAGATATTTCATTATCTAAAAATGAGCTTATTTATGGTTCAGGAGGCGGGGTAACCAGGCTTTCATCTGAGAGGGCCGAACTTGATGAACTAAAGCAGAAGATAGCGAGTTTTATTCAGTAAGCTTAATAAATTGTAAATATATCTTTAAGCGCCTCTATCGGGGCGCTTTTCTTAACTTAATCTTAAACCTCAAATCCTATTATATTGCTAAAGTACTAAAAAATACTTACATCTATCATCTAATTATTTGACAGCAGAAAGATAGTATTTATATCCTTACTTTATGCAAAGAGTTACCAGGGATTGGAACTCTTGCTGGGGGATTAACAAATGACAGTCACAATAGATGTTGAATCAAGGAAGAAAAGCGAGGATATTATTGTGAGCCTACAAACATTATCAGACTTAACGGGTTTTCCGTTCGAAGTTATTCGCAAAGAACTATTACTAGATGAAAAAGCTAAGGCAGAAGACGAGATCTCTATGCAAGAACTCCGAGAGCTCATGGCAAAATTCATCGACAAAACAATGATGGAGTAAAATGCTCCATCATTGATGGTTTTTTCTTTAATCTATTTCATTTCTTACTAAAGAAGCTTTGTTTCTTTGTCGATATTCATATGTACCAAATATTTTATTAAAAGGTTGGATCATGGATATCGCTACCGTCTTGGGAATGGTTATAGCTGGAGTGGCAATTTTAGGCTCGATTATGGCCGGTGGTTCACTCATGGTTTTCGTTGATGTTCCCTCTGTCCTTGTTGTTGGTCTTGGTGTTATTGGAGCGACTTTTATTAAATGGCCAATGGAGAAAGTTACTTCATTGATGACCATTTTTATGAAAAGTTTATTTTTTACTCCAGCAGATCCTAAAGCAATGATTGAAGAGATTCAGAAATTAGCAGAAACGGCCCGTAGGGAGTCAGTTTTCGCCCTTGAGAAAGTACCAATCGAAGACGGGTTTCTTAAAAAAGCAGTGACATTAGCAGCAGATAATAGACCGCCTGAAGTTATTCAGGCCATTTTGCAATTAGAAATTGATGCAATGGAAGACAGACATAAGGGTGGAATTGCCATCATGTCTGGGATTGGGGCCGATGGGCCTGCAATGGGAATGATTGGAACACTTATTGGACTGGTTCAGATGCTTCAGAATTTATCTGATCCATCGGCCATTGGTCCTGCTATGGCAGTTGCACTTCTTACAACTTTTTATGGTGCGGTTTTGGCCAACGTTATAGCACTTCCAATTGCTACGAAGTTAGGTTTTCGCTCAAATGCGGAGCTTGTGAAGATGAATATTATCGTTGCAGGAGTTCTTGGTATTGTTGCGGGAGAAAATCCAAGAGTAATTAGAGAAAAATTAGACTCATTCTTACCTCCTGGTGAGAGAGCAGCTACAGAAGAGAAGGAATAGTTCATGGCCGATGATGATGGTGGCGGAGGCGCAGCAGCTGAAGCTCCAAAATGTCCAGAATGTCCACCAGAAGGATTACCTTTATGGATGGGAACTTTTTCCGATCTGGTTACGCTTCTTCTTACATTTTTCGTTCTCTTACTTTCATTTGCTAAAACTGAAACAGATAAATACAAAGCTGCAGTTGGATCTCTGAGAAAAGCGTTTGGAGGAAATACAACTGTTTTAGGTGAAGTTCCAAGACCTGGGAAGTCACCTGATGATTCCCCAGAAATTATGGACTCACAAGAACCAGTTAAGCCTTTTCCCATCGATTTTCTTACAACTGAAGGCTTTTTAGATAAGCATGAAATTAATCGAGCAGGAGATGAAGACTTAAAGTCTATGAAGTCTCTGCTTCAAAGATATAATCTGGCTGATAATGTAGATATCTATGAAATGGCCGAAGGAATTAAGGTCAGAGTTAAAGATAAAATTTACTTTGATCAAGGCTCAGTAAAAATAAAAACAGTGAACGTAAAAGTCTTTCAACGGATGATAAATCTTGTTAAGGAAAATGATTGGACTATCTTTGTTGAAGGCCACGCTTCAGCAGGAGAGAGAACTCTGAATGGACAAGAAGATTCCATGCAATTATCGTCAAAAAGAGCAATGGTCGTCTCTCGTGTTCTCATGAAAAGAGGTGTGAAGGCAGAGAAAATTTCCACGGTTATCTATGGTGACTCAAGGCCCGCGAAAGAATTCTCAGGGGATATAAGAAAGAAAGAAAGTCAAAGAGTTGAATTTATTATTCGAAAAACTGATCTCCGAACGAAAGGTCATAGAGTTGAGTCAAAATAAAATTAAACTTTGCTCTATCGATGACTATGAAAATCTGTCCACTTTTTTATCAGCGTTAAAGATATCTAAAAACCAACAAAAAAAATACCTCTCAAAAAAAGAACTTTCCTATAAAGTCATGGGCCATGGTGAAATCAAAATACCAATTAATATTTTAAATCATTTACTCATTAACCCTGAATATGAAGGTGAGGCAATTCAAACTCTCTATGAAGATGATCTTTTTATCGCCATAAATAAGCCATCAAAGATTCATTGCCATCCGTTAAGTTATGATGAGAAAGATAATTGTCTGAGTTTTCTAAGCTCCTCTCATCGCCTTGAAAATAAGAGCTCCTATGACCGAACGTTGCTCTATAGGCTTGACTACGAAACATCAGGGGTTCTTACCCTTGCAAAAAATGAGAGTGATTACAAAGAGATCCGAGAGAATTTCGATGAAATTGTTATTGAAAAAATTTATTTCGCTATAGTTGAAGGTAAAGGGCTTGAAAAAGGCATTCACACTCATCATTTCTCAGCTTCAGAGCACAAAGGGCACAAACAAAAAGAAGATCCGATAGGAAGAAGTGCGAAGTTAGAAATTTGGGATATTATAGAGCATGAAAATCAAAATCTAAGTCTAGTGAAGTTGAAACTCAAAACAGGTATTAGGCACCAAATCAGAGTTCAGCTCTCCCATCTGGGACACCCTATACTGGGGGATGAACTTTACGGAGGAAGTCCTGCAAAAAGATTATTTCTGCATGCATATAAGTATAGTTTTCGTTTTAAAGATAAAGACTATGAATTTACGAGTTCGCAGGCTTGGCTATTTGACGAGTTCTTTAACTTGAACAGTATCTCTTAAGTGCTTACTAATATATTCTGGAGTTTTGAGGGTTGAAAGTTTTGCTACAAATTTACCCTCTGATACAGCATTAATTTCAAGCCCTGGTTGAGTTGACTTAAGTCTTACGATGAGAACGTTTTCCAGAGTCTCCTCTGGAGAGTTCTGAGCTATGAAAGAGAAGTCATTGGCCATTCTTCTATAAGCAATTTTCTTATAGTTCACATTATCAATAGATGGCTCTTCGTAATGAGTTTCAACAGCAAGATTATTGTGTTCACAATAGGCCTTCCAGTTTTCAGGTATCTTCTTTTCAAGCCTCACGATGACGGCCTTACAAGAGTAGGGGACATAAGCCTCACGGTAAAACAAGGACTTACCGTCTTTTATACGGCTTAAATCGAGTAAAAAGACTACCATCATGAGAATTCCCATAGTTAGGACAGGCTTTTTCATTAATAAATTCCATAACATGAAGCTAGTATCGCATTATTTCAGAAATGGTTAAAGAAAAAGAAAAATATACCCGATAGGTATAGTCAGGAATAAGGTGGATTTTATGAAGCTAAAGCAGGCGTTAGAAGATAAGTCCTTTTGGGAATCACTTAAATACCTAATGAACTTTGAAGGTCAGAAGAAGATAAATGAAGTGATGGAAACTCTGTCCATTGATGAAGATAGACTAAAGTCCATGCTCTCATTTTTAAACTCAGTTAACTACCAGATTAATATAGAAGGGGACTGTCTCGTCTCTCCTGAATCAAAACCTATGGTCAATATAGAGCTTTCTCTATTAGAGTGGTTGCAGTTTCAGGCCCATTTTCCCTTAATATCTGAGCATTTTGACTTATCTAACCTACACTCAGACTTTAGGAAGAAATTAACCCAGCTTGAAATCAATTACTCCAAGTACGATCTATTTGGTCCATTAGAGATCATGAATAATTTAAGCATCGATAGGCTAAAGACAAATAATACGCATTTTCTTGAAGAAGGTTTGAAAAATAATAGTTTGAATGAGCAAATGTTAAGCACAGTGGATAAGGCCATTGTTGATGGCTTTTCCCTTTCTATATTTTTCCCTAATGGAAAACGTATTGAGGTTTTTCCTCACCGAGTTGTTCATATGGATGGAG
This sequence comes from uncultured Bacteriovoracaceae bacterium, assembly GCA_964353025.1. Classification (GTDB taxonomy): domain Bacteria; phylum Bdellovibrionota; class Bacteriovoracia; order Bacteriovoracales; family Bacteriovoracaceae; genus CALFYV01. The sequence goes on along the minus strand of CAYGUN010000025.1, from coordinate 11,237 downwards.
ATATTTCGTTAATATCAGAAGATAAGGTAGATAAATCAATTGTTCATTTATATCTTAAAGATGTGGAATCAGTTGAACTTACTGATACCACACATGCACCGGCTTTTTCTCATATAGAGATTGATGATTTTATCTCCTCTCTAAGGGCCATTAGCGATACTGAAATTAGACTCATACTTAAGATTAATAAAAAAGATAAAGTGAGCGAACAACCCATATATCAACACTTAGGTAATCCTTGCTTGATAACGAATCCTAAAGGCGAGCATATTTGGGCCGCATCCGTAGAGCCAAGTGAAGCACTCATGCAGTGGATTTATGACATTGGTCCAGATATAGAGATTCTTGATCCCATGAGCTTCAAAGAGCAATTCTTACGCTTTTGTGAAGACAAACTTAAGAAAATTGCCTAACTTAAAACGGTGCAATCAATAAATTCAAATAAGTTTTTTTTAATTTCATTTCTTCCTGCCATGGCCTATTGGTACTTAGAGGCAAACTACTCTTTAAAAATAGCTTTGGCCGGAGGAATGATACTCGCTGTACTTGAGATTTCTATTGAAAAAATTTTTACCAAACATATTCATTCAATTTCAAAATTAAATTTCTTTCTTATTTTATTCCTTGGAGTCATTTCTTTTATTGGAGATGAAGGAATTTGGTTTAAACTTCAACCCTTCTTTACGGGTCTTTTTATGGGAGGGTTACTTATCTTTAAAAGTATTAGAGGAGGGAGCTTTATGTATGAAATGATGCAAGCGATGAATAATCCACTTCCTCCCAAAAAAGTTGTCATTATACTGGAAAAGCATAGCGGTTTTTTTATGCTTATTTATGGGTTCTTTATGGCCGTAGTGGCCTTCAATCTTTCAACCCAGCAGTGGTTGTTTTTTAAAACCATAGGCTTCTATATTGCTTTTATTATTTTCTTTTTGTTTGAAATATTTTTGATGAGAAAAAAAATGGGCAGAGTTAATTCTGTCCAAAACAAATGATGCGGCGGGTTGGATTTGTCCAATAAAATCTTATGTAAAAAATTCATTCTCTCATAGGTAGATTCTCATTCTATTAAATCTGGATTTTGGGCCAGGCTCATCTTTACAAAATTCCTCCTATTTACTACTATGCGTCGATACTTGAGGAAGAATGGAAAACACTGAAAAATTACCGATTAAAGTTGGAGACATGGATTTTCCCAAACGAAAAGTTTGGATGAAAACTTATGGCTGCCAAATGAATTATCATGATACAGAAAGAGTTTTATCTCACTTGAAAGAATTGAATTTTGATTTTACAGCTGAGCAAGAAGAAGCGGATCTTCTTTTGTTCAACACTTGTGCCATCCGGGATTTGGCCAATCAGAAGTTTTACTCTCACCTTGGAAATACGAAAAAGTATAAAGATGTAAAAATTGGAGTTGGTGGCTGTATTGCTCAAACTGACAGTAAGGATTTGCTTAAAAAGTATAAGCATCTCAATTTTGCTTTTGGAACTGATGCTATCGATAATATTAAAGAAATGGTTTATAGGGCCTATTCAGGCGATGATAAATTTGCGGTAACCAGTTGGGATAGAAGTGAGAACTACTCTATTGATACAAAGATTACCCATGGTTCTCCCCAAGCATTCGTAAATATTATTAAGGGTTGTGATAAATTCTGCTCTTACTGTATTGTTCCTTTTACCAGAGGCCGTGAAAAATCAAGGAAATTACAAGAGATAGTCGAAGACACCAGAAAGCTGGTTGAGTATTCAGGCATTCAAGAAGTGACTCTTTTGGGGCAAAATGTAAACTCCTATGGGAAAGAAAATAATGAGTCCTTGGCCGAACTTATTGTAGAGCTTGAGAAAATTAATGGTCTTGAAATTATTAGGTACACCACATCTCATCCCTATGATGTGTCAGATGAGCTTATTGCTATTCATGGTAGTTCAAAAAAATTAGCAAACCATCTTCACCTTCCAATCCAATCAGGGTCCAATACGGTTCTACAAAGAATGTTAAGACAATATACAGTTGAGCATTACCTGGGGCTGGTGGAAAAATTAAGAGCAGCGAATCCTGATATTGTTCTGTCTACTGATATCATTGCGGGCTTTCCTAATGAAACAGATGAAGAGCACCAAGCGACGCTCGACTTATTAGATAAGGCCCAGTACGACTTTATTTACTCTTATAATTTTTCCTCGCGCCCAGGAACGAAAGCGGCCAAGATGACTGATATCTTAACTAATGACATTCGTGGTAGAAGATTAAGAGAAATTCAAGCTTACCAATTACAAATACAAGAAAAAGTTCGCTCAAATATGGTAGGTCAAACCTATCGAATGCTAGTTGAAGGCAAGTCAAATTTTAAGGGAGAGACAAAGTGGAAAGGAAGAACGAATTGTTATCGCATCGTTCATTTCTTACCAGAAAAACCTGAGAGTGATTATTCATGGCATTGGGTTGATGTGAAAGTGACTTCAGCTACTGCGCTAAGTTGTCAGGGAGAGATTGTTAGAGATTATGGACGAAGGCTTCCTACACTTCATTAAAAAAAATGCATTAATTATCTTAGGTTTTATAAGTCTGTTACTAGGAATTATAGGTGCATTTCTCCCCGTATTGCCAACGACTCCGTTTGCTATTCTTGCAGCATACTTATTTTCAAAAAGTTCTCCCAAGCTTCATCGCTGGATACTGGGCCTCAAATATATTGGTCCTTTAGTTGCTGACTGGGAATCTAACAAAGTGATTAGACCAAAGGCCAAAATTATGTGTACACTATTAATAACGTTAGTTATTGGTAGCAGTATTATCTTTGGTGGCATGCACTGGGGGCTCAAAGTAATGCTCGCTGTTATTGGTTTATGTGTGTTGAGTTTTGTATTAACCAGGGCCTCAAAAGTTATTGATATATGAAATTATTATTTATCTTATTATTTTCTTTTAAAGCTTATAGTTTTTTCGAAGTCTCAGGAAACTATAGCTACAGTCAACAAATCTACGGCACATCAGATAGTAGTACCGTTTCTCAATCGGGAACTGCCAGTATTTCATTTTATCCATGGCGATTTGTTGGACTTGAGTTTTTTGGAACTCAAGGAAGAGATAAGATTATTAATAATGAATCAGTCAGTGATGGTACTGTAACTATTGTAAGTGATAAACAAGTTGTCTACACGAGCAGTTACGGAGCAGGATTAAAAATCATTTTTGGAACTCGTGAACAGAGAATTTTGCCTAGTATTGGTTTTGGTTATTCCAAGCAGTATCAACAAACCAGTTCTAATCTTGTTTATAACTCTGGTAGTGGTGATGTGACAGTACCAGAGAGCAAAGGGGAAAAATTAGAAATAGATTCTAGTTACGCATCTGTAAATATTCGAATTAGGCTTATCCATACTCTAGGACTTACCTTAGGCGCACGAACAATTGTCCCTAAAAATAAATGGTCTGACGCTGAAAGAAACTTTACTTTCACCGGGGGACTTTCTTGGTTTATCTAAAATTTTTAATCTTGACTCTCATCTTTTGTTCATGTTCCAAAACAGGGTATGTGCTTGAGCAAGGTTGGAATCATCTACATATCTTTTATTTTAAACCTAAAGGTAATGAGGCTGTTTTAAAAGATAAGAAAGTTTCAGAGGAAATAAAAGTTAAAATAAGATTAATTGAAAAATACAAAACTTATTTTTATCAATTCTTTAAAAAAGAGCAAACTGATATATACTCCCAAACTATTTTTTTAGATTCAGATGTTTTAACTTACTTAGTAATTGCTTCTCCTTACAATGAAATTAAAGCAAAGAAGTTTGATTTCCCATTTGTAGGAAGTTTTCCGTATATTGGATTTTATAATAAAAAATCTGCCATTAGCTTTCAGCAAAAATTGGAAAAAGAGGATTATATTACTTATATTAGAAAAGTGGATGCCTATTCATCATTAGGTCATTTTGATGACCCCATTTTTTCAACTTTGTTCAAGTATGGAGAACAAGACTTAGCTGGAGTTGTTTTTCACGAGTTGTTTCATACTATATTTTTTGTAAAAGATAGTGTTGAGCTTAACGAGAATCTTGCCAATTATTTTTCAGATAAATTAGTTGCGTTGTATTTCAAACAGAAAGAAATTGATTCATTAAAAAAGGAAGAAGAGATTGCTCGGTATACAAATTTAAAACAATTTGTCGTTTTAAAGGCCAGGGAATTAAACTCTCTTTATATAAAAGTAAAAGAAGAGAAAAATAAAAAGATATATAGTGATATCCTTGCAAGTTTCTTGGACAAAAACTTTCTTCCTGAAGTTAGATTGAAGTGTATAGAGCTGAAGATTAGCTTACAGGACTGTTTTCCTCTTCGCTATAAATGGAACAACGCAACTTTTGCTTCCTACATAACTTACGAAAATAATAGGTTTGAACTTAAGAAGCTGCATAGCTTAACTAAAGGGAGCCTACTTGATTTTTATTACTTTTTGGAAAAGAATTATGAGATATATAATGAGAATGACTTTGATGAGCAAATGTTATTTTCGGAGTTTTTACTTCAGAAGGTAGATTAATTTGAGACATATATTTTTTATTGACCCATTAGATAAACTAAATATTAGAAAAGACTCGAGCCTTATGTTGGCCTTAACTTTTAAAAAAATGGGTAAGGAAGTTTTTTTATTATTTGAAGAGGATTTTTATTTTTTTAGTAATGAGCTTCCTGCTTTAGAAGTTTATGAATTTGCAGGCGGTTTTCATGAAAAAACATGCTATCTTTCAGATCTTTCTCTGAAATCTAAAGAAACCATTAAATTAGATAGTAGCGATGTTATTCATATGCGGATAGACCCACCTTTTGATAGTCGCTATCAAAGATATCTTTGGATGCTTGATTTCTTGGGACATTTTGGGGTGAGGGTAGTTAATAATCCAAAGGGGATTATGCTTCACAACGAAAAGCTTCATGCTTTCAAGCAAAAAGATAATCTCATTCCATCTTTTGTTGGAACTTCAATGAATGGATTTATGTCATTCATTATGAAAATGAGGGACTTGAACTATAAGAGTATTATTTTAAAACCTCTTGATAGTTTTAGTGGAATTGGAGTTGAGAAGGTTGAGCTTGGTGATAAGTATGTAAAAGAAATCTTCAAGAGAAAAGTAGAAGAAAATACAGGGGCAATTATTTGCCAACCTTTTATTGAAGAAGTCACAAAAGGCGAAATTCGGGCCCTCTTCTATGCAGGTAAAGAGCTTGGCTCAATCATTAAAATTCCTCAAGAGGGTGAATATTTGGCCAATATCGCTCAGGGGGCAACTTTTGAGAAGTATATCCTCCCATCTAATATTCGAAGCATGTGTGAAGAAATGGCATGGGAATTAAAGGCCTTCGATGTTCCTTTATTGGCCTTTGATATCTTAGCCAATTCAATTACTGAAGTTAATGTGACTTGTCCTGGTCTTATTGTGGAAGTCTCTCACGCGCTAGGGGAGAACTTAGCAGAAAAAATTGGAAAATCTTTTTAGTTAAAATTATCTGTGGCGTCTGTTGCCCACTGAAGCTTTATTCTCCAGCAACTATTTGAAGTCACTTCTTTCTCAGCAGGGCATCTTGGAGTTGTGCCACCTTCACCGTGAAATTGGCATTCGAAGTCAGATCTCACATCTTCTACACCCATAACAACAGGTCCTGCGTAAACAAGGGATATTTCAGTTTTATAAGGGATGTCAAAAATTTGAGAGCATGAATCAACGCTGATTGGGTTTTCTGGCTCGTAAAAAAACTGAGTAGGCTCTAGCTCATTTGTTTGTTGATTCAAATGATAAAACCTTATTTTAAATCTAAGCTTTGTATACAATGGGTAGGTTGGAGAGCCCGTGTCTTTTTGCGGACAAGTACTAGGTTGCGCTAATACCTTTGCTCTCACTTTTAAAACATTATCTACGCTATTAAGAAATATTTGAGCAAGATCATAGCTGATTTGTCCATCTGGAGGAGTTCCATTGACAGGTATCCAGTCATGTTTTCCGGCTAACTGGATATCTTTCACCTGCAAAGGAGCATTTCCACTTCCATCTCCATCTTGAGTATTACCATAACAAGTTGAGCTTCCTCCGCTTGTTGATGACGAAGTTGTCCCTGTTGTAGTTCCACCTGATGAGCTTCCTGTGTATACTGGGTCATTGCCTGATGTCTTTTCTGTACTTGTATTCGTCGTCTCTTTTACACAAGAGGTGATTAGTAAAAGGCAAAGTAAAATGCTCGGTTTATTCATAAAGTTTCCTATCTAGCTCACTCCATAAATATTATCGGTAGCTTGCAAATAATATTTAAGAAATAACAAGCAAGCCAAGTAGCTGAAAAAAGATGAGAATAGCTGAAATTACTGATTGATTTGAGTACTAGAATACTGGTAGTATGTACTGGTATGGACGATTATCATCCTAGTTGGATAGAAAGCATCTCTCAAAAACTTTACTCATTTGTCTTCGCACTTTTGCCTGACGAGCTTCAATGTAAGCAACTTGTTATAGATTCTGTGACTAAGGTCATGATGGAAAACACAGATGTAGTAAAAAATATCCCAAAAGATTCTTTTAGTTTAAGAAAAGTTTTAGCTCCACTCATTTTTAAGAAAGCTTATGAATTAGCAAAGATCAGGGCCTATCAGCTTGATGGCCTAATGGTAGAAAATAATGAGATTGAGCCAAATTGGAAGAGCTTTTATGAGAGTTTGAGTTTTGAACAGAGGGCCTTAAGCTTTCTTGATTTAAGATTAAATATGACAGTTGAAGAAATGATGGGAATTCTAGGGCTCAAAAGGTTTGAACTGATAGAATCACTTCACTTTTCTCGCAATAAACTTTCAATGGAAACCCCTTTCGGAGGATAAATTTTTACTTATGCAAAAAACATTTAGTAAGCCTAATATAAGTACCGATTTTTTAGGCGAAATCAAAAAAAATGCTGCCATAAACTTTGTAGCGCAAAATTCAAGCTTGTACCTAGATAACCAACTAAACTTTACTGAAAAAGAGAAGATTGAAAAACTCATATCCCTTTATCCTGAGTGTATGGCCATTTATAGAAAAAGTGTTCAGGAAAAAAAGAGGCTTTTTGAAATGATTCCTTACAAATCTTTAGAGAAACAAGAGGTTTATGACTTAAATCTTGAACTTAAAGAGATTTATGCAAACTTGATAGGAAAAGAGTCAACTGGTAGCCAAGTGCGTTTACCTAGACTACTTAAAAAGTTGTTAGTGGCATTTAATTTATATTGATTGTCACGTTTAGGTTCATTTGATCTTTATCATTCAAAACAATTTCAGGAATATTAGGGAGTATTGAAACATCTTGTAAAGAGTTTAGAAATGCTTCTTGTAACTTTTCATAATAAGATCCCTTAATTGTTTTAATCCTCAAAAGATTACCATTTTTATCATAGGTTAACTTACCGGTGAGTCTTTCACTTCTGTTTAATAAAATCTGGGGAAAATGTGGGTTTTGATCGATAAACTTAGCAAATTGTCTAAAAAGGGCCGTTTGAAATGTCTTCTGAACTCTAAGGTTAAAACTATAAAGTTGTTTCTCAAATTCATTCAGCTGTTCAAAATTAACCCCTTTAGGAACATCAAGGTTAAGATTCACAGTACTATTTGAAAGTATAGGGGTTTGGGTTTGGGTTTCAAATTTACCAATGGTTTCAACGTTGTATCCATCTTTTGTCTGAACCGCGTGGTGGATAATATTGTCTTCATTAAAGACTTTAACTACCACGCTTTTATTCTTCTTGGATTGGGCCGGGACAATTTGAATTTTATCTACCTGAGTTTGGTTCGGAGTATCCATATTTGTTTTGACTAGCTCATTTGAGAAGGCCTTTAAATCTTTGATTACGTTTGTATCATCTTGAGATTTACGGGCATAAACATTATTTCTCTCTTTGGCATCTTCTGCGCCAAGCCTTCTTAGTCTAAGTCTTATAATTTTGGGGGGAGTTTCATTTTGCTGAATGCCGATGCTCATGAGGGCCGGGAGGGGAATTTTTGCCCCCATCATTGCTAGGTGGACAAGCAATGAAAGAAAAAATGAATATTTAAGAGATCTTTTAATCATCATCACCCCCATCATAGTAAAAATTCCCCCAATTGGCATTGAACAGGAGGGGAATGGTGTAATTAATACTGTGCGCAATTTACTCAAGTACTACTAGGATCGTATTTCCTAGTATAGAAGACTTGACTCAAACGGCTAGTGAGAGCGACAATAGAATGGAGACTATGTAGGGTCTCAATAATTTTTATAGAGTCCATGGATGGTTCAAAAATGCTTCAAGAATTAATCAAAAGAGTCACTCGTAAAAAAAATCTTGGAATTACTACCTTTGTTTTAATTACCTCAGTAGTTGCTTCGGGTGGAGTGTACTTCAATACATTGGAATCGATTAAAACTTCAAGTTTGCTGACAACAGGGGTGAATACTTGTTTTCAGAGAATTTCTCAAACTTTCACATCTCTGATGATAGCAGATAAAAGCTCAGCTTACATAGAAGATTCATTTACCTCTTTAACAGGTGATTGCTTTGCTGAAGTGACTTCCGTATTTCAAGCTTCCTACTTAAATAGTGATACAGGTTTAAAGAAAAATCTTAATGAGCTTAGTAATGACGCTCACTGGTTTCAAAGAAGAGCAAAGAACCTAAGACGACTTAACACTGCGAATGAGTATTCAGAAGAAGATGCTTGGTACTCGGGCGAAAAGTACTTGGGCGACGCAGATGAGCTCGCGGTTAAGAAGTTTAATGCTCTAGAATCTATCAAAGACAAAATTCTTGATACGGTTGAGTTTAATCAAGCAAGGCTTGAAAGTTATACTGATTTCCTACTTTCATTGGTAGGAGTTTCGTCACTTTTTCTACTTGGGATTGCTTATTTTGCTTATAGAAGATACCAAGAAAGTTTTAGCTTTATACTTGGCTTTGAAAAATGGGCAGGCGATTTATTACAGGCCGGAAACTACTACGACAGCTATAAAATTGAGCAACTCATTGGTGCTATTTGTGATAAACTAGGACTTTTAAAAACAAAAGAACTCTTTTTCTTATATCATGAAACTCTTTTAGAGAGACTCTCAACCAGAAGCTATTCAGAAGCAAATACTTCACTTGAGCAGATTGCACCGAGTGAAAATCATGAAGTGATTGAACTGTTTGAAGAGTCAGAAGATAGGCAAGCACTCAATGCCAGTATTATTTTTGGTGACGTTATTGACTTGATAGGAGAGAAGGCCTTCACTCATGGAATTATCATGGACTTGGAAGTGGATGATAATCTTTATGTATGGGGCAAGGAAGAGCTTTTACAGCAAATTTTTTATAACACATTAATGTCAGCGATTGAGCATTCGACCAAGCATAACAAAGGTCGGAAAATTACCATTAGAAGTAAGCCTTTGGGTGGAACTGCTTATATTAAAGTTATCGTTAATGGACATAAGTTTGATGCTAAAGAGATTGGTTATATTGCAGGACGAGAGTCATCAATTGGTGATATCAACCTTCAGCTAACTTCTGAGCTACTTAAAGATATTGATGGTAAGGTTGTGCTTCGAAATCTCTTTGACGCCGAAGGTGAGCTTTCAGGTTCAAGCACAGAGATTCTACTTAATAGAGCAAAACCAACCAGAGCAACAATCATTCGTGAAAATACGGAAATCGCGGAAAGAGAAGATCAAACTAAGCCTCGTCTCGTTCAACTTAAGAAAGGCTCCAAAAAAGAAATTCTAAAAGAGTTTAGAGCTAACCAGTAATTAGGTTTTCCTATATATTTCTAAGTCATTGAAAAATATTCTCGTGAAGGCAATGAGCTCCCTCATATTCATGTAATTGGCAAAGGTGGAGAAGCAAAAATTTGGTTAAGCCCAATCAAAATTTCAAAAGTTTACAACCTCAATTTGAGAGAGCAAAGACATATATTGCTTATAGCCACAAGTAATGTTAAATTATTCGTAGATAAATATGAAAAATGGCATGAACTCGATAGCTAAAAAAGCCTCCATTGATGAATTGGCGATTTTGCCACTCGAAGTAGACAAAGAGTCTCTAACTGCTCAAATTAGTGATGGAAGAAGAATCAGTATTCCCATTGCATGGTTTTCAAGTCTAAGTAAGGCCTCTTTACAGGAATTAAAGAACTTTGAGATTTCTCCAACTGGTTATGGAGTTCACTGGCCAGACCTTGATGAGGATATCAGCATCAAATCGTTTATTAGTCCCTAGTTTGTTTCTTCGCTAAATTTCCCAACCACAAATTTTTAGTTTTTCTTTAGTTAGCAAAAAATTTGCAACGGCACAAATAAGCGTCACACAGGCCAGAGCAAATAAAGTCCCGCCATCATCTTGCACCACAATTCCAAGTACCGCTAAATGGCTTAGAATGGCCCCTAACATTGTTCCTGCAGCTCCAAGGCTACCAAGCTTTGTGTATTTAGGAATTAAGATAAGAATTCCTACAATGAGCTCTATGGTGCCACTGCCAATTCTGCCTGCGGCGCCTGCTCCAAGAGTTTCAAAGATATAAACTGACTCAGGTGCAGCCGTGAACTTAAAGAACAGAGTTTGCAACAAAATGGCACTGGCAATAATTCTTGTGGCCCAAATAAGATATTTCATTAAGTCTCCTTTTTATTTTTAGTGCAGCATTTGAGGGATTTATTACATTTAGTAATTTAAATAAAAGGTAACAGGCCCATTATTAACCAGGAAGATATCCATATGCTCGCCAAAAAGTCCCAGCTCAACTTTAAAGCCCATTTCTCTGAGCTTTCTATTGAATAAAGCGTAATAAACTTTGGCATCTTGCGGATTCATGGATTTATCGAAGCTTGGACGATGTCCTTTTTTTCCATCCCAGGAAAGAGTGAACTGGCTAATGGAGAGAATTTCGCCTTTGACTTGTTCCAGATTCAAATTCATTTTGCCATCCGAATCTTCAAAGATTCTAAGGTTTACTATCTTATTTATCATGTTTTCTAGTTTTTTCTCATTATCACCTTGCTCGAAGCACACGAGTAGGAGATACCCCTGACCGATTTGTCCCGTAACTTCTTCATTCACGGTACAACTAGCACTAGAGACTCTTTGTAGGACAACTTTCATTAAAAAAACCTTTTTTTCGAATTCAAATAATCAATTCCCGAGAGTATATCTTATTTAAGCTGATAGAAATATTTCATATCCATATAATTAGAATAAAAATGAACA